>CAZMHW010000010.1:0-22441 GCA_964566105.1 uncultured Akkermansia sp. | reverse complement strand
ACAGTTGCAAGGCTCAAGGCCTGGTAAAAGAGGATTTGTACCGTTTGTTCGTTCAACAGTTTCCTTTTGTCCGTCTCCAAAATAAAGGGTATCTGAACAACGGTCTAACACCTCATTTTGCTGGCCGGAATTAAGCGGTGGGGTATCATCATCCGTATATTTTACAACAGTGATTTCATAATTGTATACCTGATAGGTTGATGTTCCGTTAGTAACCGTGAAAGGAGCAATCCGCCTGTACGTTATTTCACCCGAGCGATTGTGTGTGGCGAAAACGACCTGGGAAAGCAGGATAAAAAATATGTGTAAGTGTTTTTTCAAATTAAAGAATTAAGTACACTCAAGGGTTTGAGAGTAAGTGACGGGGATCGTTTAGGTAAATTAAAGATACTAAATTATCTCACCAACTGCACATGTCCTTTTAGGGTTCGTTTAATAATCCCTTGCAGACGCGATTCGTAAACATGACACACATAAAAAAACGTGCCTTCACTCATAGCTGCTTTTGTAACTGCACTTACCCCATCCCATTTAAAATAAGGGTCTTTTGTAGTATAGATCAAGTTACCCCAGCGGTCAACAATGGAAAGGTCAATTTCTTTTATCTGGCGTACTCTAATTGCTTTAAAGTCATCGTTGCTGCCGTCACCGTTAGGAGTAAAAATATTTGGCAGTTCAAACTCCGGACAATTGTCGATACAAAAGTCCGGACTAAGGGTTCCTACATTGTTATGACTGTCAATAGCCTGAACCGCGTAACAGCCGGAAAAAGCATTCAGGTCGTCCCTGTTAAAACTGTTATTCTCTGTGCTAAGGATCGTAGCAATTTGGGAATAAGGGGCTTCAACAAAAGGTTTATAGAACAACAGGTATTTGTAAACGTCGTCGCTTCCCGGAATGTTTTTTATATCTGTCCAGGTAACCGTAACCGATCCTGTGGGACAATCTGCATCAATAGTAATTGTTGGAGTAGCAGGCGGGGTAAGGTCTATAGGTCTTGCGCACGCAATTTCTGATCGGTTAATGAGAGGGGAGTAAATAGTCGTGTCGGAGTATTTCCCTTCGGCTATTACATAATAACAGTACTCGCTGCCATTTACAAGATTTGTAACATCGGTGAAGCTACTGGCAGTAGTAGTGCCAATGGAAGTAAATACCGTTGCGGAAGAATCCTTGCGCATAACGGTGTATTTGTAATTTTTCCACGGCGTAGTGGAATTCCACTTCAAATCAATTCTGCGATCAGAAGGTGTTGTGGTCAAAAAAATGGAAGTGGCCCGTTGAGATGAGCCAACAGTTACCGTTCCGGCCATAAACTCAATCATATATTCTTCGTTGGTAAGAGTTGTATTGAGGTTTTGGTGATAATAAGACGTATCCAATTTAAGCACAGAGTTTGCGGTAAAAGTCTGAAGTGTTGTGAAGCCTGAAGCCGAACCTGTACGGTGTTTCAGATTGAACTGGTATGGTCCGGGAAACTTTGTTGTATCGAAGTTTGAAACGTTTGTCAAAGGCGCTGTCCAGTGGATCCAGATTATTCCTGAGGTGGAAGTAGCCTGAACGTCCACATTCAGCACAACAGGAACGTCACGTTTTAACCGCGCGCAAACCTGTGAACTGCCAAACGTAACAGTTCCATCTTTATATACCGCTACTACCACGTAGCTGTAGTCCTGACCGACAATAAGCCCGTCGTTATTGTTATTATCAATATAAGAAGATGTAGACGCGTCTACCTGCCCAAGATAAGTGAACCCACTGGACTCTGGAACACCAGTCTGGCAGGGATCAGGGACAAAAGGGGCGCAATCTTGTTTACGGTATATTTTATACCCTATCAAAGGATTGTTTGAAGGACTGCAGGTAGAAAGGTCCCAGCTGATCTTCATGGTACTACCTATTGGCACAGCCGTCACGTTTTTTACACTTGGTGGAACTACACGTATGTTGAAGGTATTGAAGGATACGAGTTTAACCACGCTTCCGTTAGGCCAGCCACTGTCTTGCACTTTAAAGGTTGTTAAGTAGGGTTGACTGCGGATGTGCCCACAATTTGTATTCCATGAAAAGAAGATGTTGAACGAGCCTCCGGTTGCACTGAATGTGCTGCCTGAACTTGGACTGAATGTGGCCAGAGGACTGGAACCGGCAAAGGCTCCACCCCCACCCTGAATGGTGAGAAAGTCTCCGTTATTAGGATCGCTAGCCATTAAATTTGCGGTCACTGTTTTTCCGGCCTCCACGCAAATATCAGCTGGTACCTGAATAGAGGGGGGTAAGTTACTGGCACAGTCTTTTACAATAACCTGCATGTCCCTCAACACGTAACCAATCTGCTGGTACACGCCACTTGTGTTTTTCCGCCACTCTTTTACAATAAACGCGATGTTGTATTCGTCTGTATATTGTGGTGTACACCAGCTCAAAAGACCTGTGCGGGCGTTAATTCCAAATGAACCACCACCGGTTTCGGGGTAAAAATAACCTAAAACAGTTTGGCCGTTCTCGCCCCTTGAGGTACTGATTTCGTAACTTAAACTGTCTCCATCAGGATCATACGCACCAGGATTGTGTTCGAAACACACCCCCCGACAGGCTCTGTCAACAGGAGGAAAAGCGAAAACAGGAGAGCTGTTAGCGCCTGTGAGACTGTTTATAATGAGCAGGGACTCTATGTAAAAAGGCAGGTTGACAGAGTTGGGAATGTTATGCACACCGGCATTACGGTTTGGGTCAAATGTTCTTATGAGATAAGATCCGGCACCTGGATAGGTATGAATGATAGTATAGATGTTTTGTTTTACTCTGTAACCCGAACCGCCAGTTTCATTAATGATCAAAGAACCACAGGTAACAGCCTGTCCATCCTGAAACCCACAGCCACAACCGGAAGTAATGCCATTAATACGTGGGGCAATGCCTCTTTCTCCGTCCCCGAAATAAATCGTATCCTTGCATCTATCGGCAATTCCACTACCATCATCGGTGTATTTAATTACAGTTATGGAATAAGTGTACACCTGAACGGTTATTCCGCCGACAACTCTGGTAAAGGGTTGAATACGTTTATAAGTGATTTCTCCTGCTCTGTTATGAGTGGCATGAAGCTGCGTAAAGAGAAATGTGCAGAGAACGAGGAGAAATTTATAAGTGTGGCGTAACATGGTACAGGTAGGATTAATCTAAGACTATTTTTTTATCAATGCGTGTGACTTTGTTTCCTGCAATTCGTAAAAAATACACGCCTTTTGGAAGTTCCTGAGTTTTAAAACTAAACAGATTTTTGTCAGTTTTCACCCAGTCTCTTAATAAAACTTCTACTAATTTTCCGTTTGCGTCATAAAGCTCGAAACTCAGGTATTCGGGAGCAGGCAGGCTAAACTCAATGGTAAAAATATCACGAGCGGGGTTGGGGTAGAGTGTAGCGGCATTGGCGTCTGCTTTGAGGGTGTTAAGGCCAACGTAGTTCGTAGTATCTACCGCTTTTGTTGTATCAACCATTAGTTGGGTTATCCACGCCCCGTGAGCGTGCGGGAAGCCTGAGCTGTAGCTATAGGCGTAATAGCCACTCATCCAGATTTCTCCGGGATTATTGTATTTACGTTGTGAGCCGGAATAGTCTCCCCAACGCTCCTGATTACTGGTTAACAGATTCACGTAGGTGGCACCATTCTTAATCCGGAGTACGGAAGAAAAATTACCGGCACCATCTGTTTGTATGGCTGAGCAACCGGGAAACACTTTGTCGGAACTGTGATTAAACGTGATCATGGCGGTATTGTCGGTATTGGATTTACCGGCATATGAAATGTTAGGATAAGCGAAATCCATGGTATCGTTAGGGATAATGTAACCCGTTACAGTGGGTGAAGAAGATTGGGGATTTGAAATGGTACCATAGTAAAGTGTCACGTGATTGTTTGAAGGGTTGTTGGTATTGTGAACGTATTGAATTTTATTGTTCTCGTAAAAGGCGCCAAGATTCCGGCAATCGTTTGTGGCAAGAGATTGTGTGGCGATTGTTTGCCTGCCATCGGGAGGGAAAAAATAAGGTTGGTTGGAAGTGAGCGCTTTAACAGTTACGGTGGCTCCGGGAGCACCAATGGTATCGGTTACGTTTACCAGAAAAACGGTGTCGTTCTGTGAAGCCAGGTTTCTGTTAGAAACAAAGTACATATTAGGGGAGTATAGTTTGCTGCCTCCTTTAACTGGGCAGAGATTACGAATGGCCTTGCCGTTAAATTTTATATTGGAGTGCAGGGAAGTAGTAAGAGGAACCCCGGAATACCCGTTCTCTTTCTTAATTTGCCACACCAGGGTTTCCACGAAACCCGCCTGCCAGGTACTGTCGTTGTAAAGTAAGTTAATGCTCAAAAATAATTCTTTCTCAGTCATAGAGATCATCGGGTAATCTGACCAGAGATTATTATTAAGAGGGTTTCCGGGCAGTGAATAAAGGTTCCAGTTTCCATTCGGATTGTTGGTTTGCGAAAACCCTACGATAATTTTACTTGTAGTGTCTACAAAGCCTACCAGACATACCAAAACAAATTTATCTGATTTAGGATCATACATTACTTTAGGATCAAACTCCTGGTGTTTATTGTTGATTGGAGTGGTGAAAGCGGCAAGCGATTTGTTAGGAAATGCAACATTTGTGACGTTGTTTTTAACGTAGATGTTGGTGTTTACTACGGAGATGATCATTCCTGAGTCAGAAATAGCCATATCATTGTCGTTTGGAGTACTTACGCTGAACGGATTTCCAAAGAAATTCTGAGCTTTAACGGGCGTGGCTACCGTAACGGTGCTGGTACTTTTTTGACCGGCATTTTTTTCTTTTGAAACGGGGTAGTTATACATCACCATTTTTTTTGCTCCTTGTTTGGGCATTTCTTTCAACATTAATGCGGGCTGATAGTCGTGCGTAATCGCTCCAAGATTCACAACAGCTTGTTTTTGAATTATAAAACCAGTTTGTTTTGGCCCGTCTTTTTTTTGTGATTCCACATTTTTAACAGGTGCGTTTTGAGATGATTGACTCTTTGCGGAAAAAGCAATGGTTAACAAAAGCAAGCTTGTAAATAAAAGCCTCATAATATTAGTTTAGATGAATGATATTAAAGCGAAATAAATTTATAAAAAAAATCCTCCAAAACCGCCTTTTTTGGCTAATTTAACTCAAAGAGACCGGCTTTACTTCTTAACCGCTTTTACAACGGCCTTAACCGCAAATTATTGTAGGTTTTGTGCTTGTCATAATTGTTTTTATACTAATTTTGCCAGCATTTAATTAAATCCCCTCATGGGAAACCATCACCACGGCCACATCAACAAAATTACATTTGGTAGTTTACTTGTAACACTTGGAATTATTTATGGCGATATTGGCACCTCACCACTTTACGTAATGAACGCTGTAGTGGGCGACAAAATCATTAACTCTGACATGATTATTGGCGCCATGTCGTTGGTTATATGGACACTTACTTTTCAAACAACGATCAAGTATGTCATTTTTACTTTGAGGGCAGATAATAAAGGAGAGGGTGGAATTTTTTCACTCTATACCCTCATTAAAAAGGCGAAGCGCAAATGGCTTATTTTTCCGGCAATTATAGGAGGTTGTTGCATACTTGGCGAAGGAATCATTACACCCCCTATTTCAGTTGCTTCAGCTGTAGAAGGGTTAAAACTTATTCCACGCTTTAGCGAAATTCATACCATACCCATTGTTATTGCCATCATCACCGTTTTGTTTTTTATCCAGCAGTTTGGCACAAAATTTATCGGAAGATTTTTTGGACCTGTGATGCTGGTTTGGTTTCTTACACTTGGTGTTGTAGGTGTTGTGGGTTTGTCGCATAATTTGACTGTATTAAAAGCGTTTAATCCCTACTATGGAATTAATTTATTGATCAATTACCCCGGAGGATTCTGGCTCCTGGGTGCTGTTTTTCTGTGTACCACTGGAGCAGAGGCTCTTTATTCGGATATGGGCCATTGCGGCAGACCTAACATTCGCATCAGTTGGGTCTTCGTTAAAAGTATGCTTATTTTAAATTACATGGGTCAGACCGCCTGGCTGGTTTCTATGGATGGAAAAAAATTAAATGGAGCCAATCCTTTTTATTCCATTATGCCGGAATGGTTTTTACCGGTGGGCATCGGAATTGCGACCATAGCTACGATTGTAGCATCTCAGGCCCTCATTAGCGGTTCGTTTACGCTTATTAACGAGGCCATGCGCCTGAACTTCTGGCCGAAGGTAAAAATAAAATACCCTACCGAATTAAAGGGTCAGATGTACATCAGTTCTATTAACTGGCTTTTGTATTTCGGTTGTGTTTTTATAGTGCTCTATTTTAAGGAAGCAAAAAACATGGAGGCCGCATACGGTTTAACCATCATTCTTGGAATGATCATGTCATCCAGACTACTTGCCTTTTTTATGCGTCTGAAAAAGTACCCAAAATTGTTCCTCTATGTGTTTGTGGTGACTTACATTGTTATTGAGGGAACGTTTTTAATTGCGCTTCTCGAAAAATTCCCGAAAGGCGGTTATGTAACCTTATGCATCGCGCTGTTTCTCGCAGGCATTATGGGTTGCTGGTACATGGCCAAACTCATCCGCAACCGCTATGTAGATCTTGTTCCTTTGGATAACTATAAGTTAATGTTGTGTGATCTCAGTACCGACCCTTCCATTCAAAAATACGCAACGCACCTGGTTTATATGACCAGTGCCAACAGCCCCAAAGAAATAGAATCAAAAATTATTTATTCTATTTTACAAAAACGACCTAAAAAAGCCGACATCTATTGGTTTGTACACGTGGACGTTATGGATGAGCCTTACCGCATGGATTATAAGGTAACACACATTGCAGATGAAGATATTATTCGTGTAGACTTTAGAATAGGTTTCCGCATCGCACCGCGCATTAACCTCATGTTCCGTAAAGTGGTGGCAGACATGGTACTTAATAAGGAAGTGGATATTACCAGCCGTTACGAATCATTGAATAAGAACAATGTGATTGGTGATTTTAAATTTGTGGTGCTCGAAAAATTCCTTTCTTATGAGAACGATTTGCCTTTGTTCGAAAAAATTATCCTGAATATTTACTTTTTCCTCAAGCGCTTCAGTTTAAGCGAAGCCAAGGCTTTTGGTCTGGATAGCAGTTCTGTAAAGGTGGAAAAATTCCCGATGGTGATAAGCCCACCGAAGGAATTGAATCTGAAAAGAATTGTTTGATGATTTAAAGCGGCACAGATACACCGAGACCCCACCAGGGGAGTTTATAGACCATCGAGAAATTCCTAAAAACAAATAACGCGTAGTTTCTGCGATGAATGTTAAATATACATGAAGCCTTCAGTCGCGCAGAAGCAACAAAATCATATCTATATTTAATCGTAGTATGTAGACTTTGCACGTCTTCGTTGTAATAGTTAGTATAAGGCCCTCCTGGGAAGAAATTAGAATATCTTGCTGTTGTGAAAGTTCCATCTTGTTTTTCGATTGTTTGCATGTTTTGATTTAAAAGCAAAGAGGGTTGTAGGAAAAAAATGCCGAACAATTTAAACCGGAATCCACTTTCATAATTGAGGTACAGCGCAGTGATATGATTTTCGGTTTTTGTGATTTGTGTAGTGAAAGTTAAGCCTACTTCACCTGCCGGGTAACTTTCAAAATAAGAATACCGAGCTCTTGTTTGTGATATGGAAAGCCCTGCGATCCATTCGACACATTTATTTATCCTTAAAGCTGCAGTTACTCCAATTGTACCGCCGGGAAGATAAGCCGCTGAGTTTTTTGATTCGGAGAGTTTCATATATCCACCAGAATGGCCATATGTAACCGACGATTCCTCATAATGTGAAAAGGATCGGTTTATTATGAAACCGCCATCCACCGTTATATTCAGACCTTTTCGGGTGGAATCCTTTTGGGAAAATAGTGTGCCTTGAAAAAGAATGCCAGCTGCCAGGCAAATCGAAAGTGAAATTTTGGGTAAATTCATATTCAAAGATATGAAAATACGCCGTATTTCCTAATGCTTAAAGTG
This sequence comes from uncultured Akkermansia sp., assembly GCA_964566105.1. Lineage (GTDB taxonomy): Bacteria > Bacteroidota > Bacteroidia > B-17B0 > Aurantibacillaceae > Aurantibacillus. The sequence goes on along the minus strand of CAZMHW010000010.1, from coordinate 14,369 downwards.
TCTCACGCCGGTCATCACCATGCTCATGCCATGAGCGTTGCAATAATCGATGCTTTCTTTATCCTTAATGGAACCTCCCGGTTGAATAACTGTTCTGATTCCTGCATTATGCGCAATTTCAACGCAATCCGGGAAAGGGAAAAAGGCATCGCTTGCCATTACAGCTCCGTTAAGATCAAAACCAAAACTTTGGGCTTTGTGAATGGCCTGTCTGAGGGCGTCCACACGAGAGGTTTGACCTGTACCACTGGCCAGTAACTGGCCGTTTTTTGCAAGAACAATAGTATTGGATTTGGTATGTTTTACCAGTTTGTTGGCAAACAAAAGGTCTTTGATTTCGCTGGCCGAAGGGCTCAAGGTGGTTGCTGGTTTAAGATCCGCTTCAGTTTCCGTTTTAAGATCTTTGTCCTGTTCAATAACTCCGTTTAACAGGGTGCGGAAGGAAGTACGACTTAAATCCACTTTATTCTGAACAAGAAGAATGCGGTTTGCTTTCGATTTCAGAAGGGCAAGAGCGTCTTCGTTGTAGCCTGGTGCAATCACCACTTCGCAAAATAATTTATTTACTTCAGTAGCAGTTGCCAGATCCAGAGGGCGGTTAGCAATCAGTATTCCTCCAAAAGCAGAGACAGGGTCGCCGGCCAGTGCATCCACGTAAGCCTGGTGAATGGTATTTCTCGAAGCCACACCACAGGCGTTGTTATGTTTAAGTATTGCAAAAGTAGGTTCAGTAAAATCAGCAATCAGATTTACGGCAGCGTCTACATCCAATAAGTTATTATAGGAAAGTTCTTTGCCATTTAGTTTTGTAAACATGGCATCAAGGTCTCCGTAGAAGGTGCCTTTTTGGTGAGGATTTTCCCCGTAACGTAGCGCCTGACTTTTTTGAAGACTTTGTTTAAACTCAGGGATGTTTTGCGACTGATTAAAATAATTAAAGATGGCGGTGTCGTAATGCGATGAGGTTGCAAAGGCTTTGGCAGCAAAGTGTTTACGGTCTTCGAGGTCGGAGGTACCGTTTTTTGATTCCAATAAATTCAGCAAATGAGCATAATCGTTTCTTGAAGAAACAATAACCACGTCGTTGAAATTTTTAGCGGCTGCACGGATTAACGAAATACCGCCGATATCGATTTTCTCAATGGTGTCTTCTTCCGAAGCTTTAGCGGCAACGGTTTCCTCGAAAGGATATAAATCAACAATCACTAAATCAATGTCAGGTATATTGTGTTGTTGTTTTTCTTTTTTGTCAGATTCATTGTCTCTGCGGTTGAGAATGCCACCAAAAATAGCGGGGTGAAGGGTTTTAACCCGGCCGCCGAAAATTTCCGGATAAGTAGTTACAGAGTCTACCGCTGTTACGGGAATATTCAATTTTTCAATAAACGATAAAGTGCCGCCTGTGCTGTATAGTTTTACATTGAGACTATGTAATTTTTTAATAATTGGTTCCAGGTTGTCTTTGTAATACACCGATACCAAAGCGCTTTTAATAGTTTTTGAATGGCTCATTTTTGTAAATAAAGCGCAAAGATAAGTTAAGAAATGAAAAACTAACGTATTGTTTAAAAAGGTTTAAAATCTGCTATGCCAGCCTTTAAATCCCTTTAGTAACTTCTAATTGAGTAAGTTCCACGTCATTAGCTGGCTCGTCAGAAGAAACCCGGAGGCGGTTTACTCGGCCTGCAGACCATTTGTACAGACAACTCACGCGTACAGCGTAACGCAGCGTTTGCGGGGAAGGTTGTACGTCGAAATAGATCCGGCTGTGATTTTTTTCGCCTGAGTTTCCGAACTCCAGATAGAGTTTTTTAGGTGTTTTATTTGTATTTCTGCAGGTTACAATTACTGTATTTCCACTGGTTTTATCCAGGGAGGCAGGGATATCAAAGACCTCATTGGGGTTGTTTCCCTTATTTTCAATGATTTTTTTACTGTAAAGTACCTGTTCCCGGGGTAGGGTTTTATCGAACTGTCCCCAAACATAGGGTAGTTTTCTAAAATTACAGGTCAGGGTCTGCTCCGAGTAAAAATCGGGCATGTAATCGTATTCAACAAGGCGCAGGCTTAAAACGCCTCCATTGCTATTATTCAGGCTTAGACGAAAATTGTTAAGATCTGATGGAACAGGGATGTAAACAACGGTATCGCTTATTTTTTTTGACGAAAGGGTCAGTGAATCTTTCCCAGAGAGGATCTTAAGGTAAGGAATGTGATTGATGCGACTTACAATTTTGATTAAGTAGTTTTTGGTTGCTTTTGTCGTAATGAGTGGACTGGTAACAGAGGCTTCTTTTGAGAGTGAATCAGCGTTTGTATAAGTGTACAGAGTGTCTTTCTTATTGATGTCTTTTACTGTGTTTGATTTCCACATACAGAATTTACCCAGTAACACATAAGGGGAATAATGGTTGTAGAAATATTCTGCCAGGCGGTAATGTCTTAAAAAATCAGGAACGCCGTCCACCTCATCAAAGGTTTCGGGATTTGATCCAAATAGAAGATAAGGGGTGTTATAATCCGCAAGATCATCAATAAATTTTTTCTGTAGATAGTCGTTGTGCAAACACAGAGGGTTTTGATAAACCCAGGAAGGGGTTTCTTTTTCAGTAAAAAAATACAGAACCGGCTTGCACCCAAAGTCTATAAACGTCTGGTTGTCGGGTATGTGTTTTTTTACAAAGTTAACAAAGGGGCGACACATTTCACCGGAGTCGGGCGGTATGTTTTTAATCCGCGCAAGGGTGAGTGGATTTTCTAACGGCGTTGTTTTTAATTTGGCCTGCAAAAGTTCAAACAAACCTTTGGAATCTTTAGGGTCTGGGATCTTGAAATTAAGAACTGTAAAAAAGGAAATCACGAAAAAGATGGAAAATTTAAAAACGGGGGATTGTTTTTTTAGAAGTACAAAAGGAGTGCAGGCAAGAATGAGATAAACAAACGAAGAATTTGCCCCGTCCGTTCCTTCTCCCAGAGTATGCCTGGCAAGCCCCCGGTTAAAATTAATGAGGTAGAAAAAAGAAATGAAAATCAATGTAAGAAAAGCGAGCCTCTGACCTTTGGTGCTGTTAAGTGATTTGAACCGGATCGTTAAAGCGATAAGAAGTATACAAACCACCGCGGGAAAAACAAACAAATGCATTTTGTGTTTTGTCTCTGACAGATAGTCGAGCGTAGTTTGCCCATAGGATTGGGCAGACATACAATAATTGAGTACATATAGCGCCCTTTCGAAGAGGTTAACGTGACGGTAAAGAGATACAAATGCCAGTACAAGAAGCAGACCAGACGAAACATAGGCGAGACCTTTTAAAAGTAATCTGAAATTTATTTTGAAACGGGAATCGGTAACCATATAATACAGAATCACAAGCGGTATTGCCATAAAACACGTGTAAGCCAGGTCGATACGCCAAAGAAGGAGGAAAGAAAAGGTGAGAAACAACAAGATGTAATTTTTTAAAGACTGCTTGTCAATTAAAAGCTTGTTCAGGGCAAAAATGCCAAGCACACTCATGCAGAAGCCGCTTCCCATCATGGCTTCTGAAAAAGGATATAACAGTACAGAAAAAAGAGCGATGTAGGGATTACGGGAGATAAAGTACACCACAAAATAATAAAGTAAGCTTGAAACAGAAAGGATCATAAAATCATAAATGCTTACTTCGCCATTTTTTAAGCCGTTAAAACACGTATAAATTCCACCCCAAAAGAAGTCCGATAAAAGATGCGTACTTAATTTCTCAATAGGAGGAATTACACCAAAACGCATAAATTCCATGATTGGGAGGTATACATTGCCCATTTCAAAAAGCTCTTCGTAATAATCTATACTTGGACTATAAAAGAGATACGTAACTACCGAAAAAATGAACCAGGGAAAATAGGAATGAGAAATTAGTGATTTCTCCGTAAGCGCTGAAACCTTCTGTTTTCGGCGAGACCTTAAAATAATAAAAAAGACCAATACAGATAACAGCATCATGTAAACCGGCAAGCGGTTTTCTACAACAATGGAGTTCGCTCTTAAAATAAGAATAATTTCATCCTTCAATACACTCACAAAGGGAAGAAAAACAAGAGGAAGCAAGGTATATGAGACGCGTCGTAGCGTTTCGGTGGGAGCGGTCTGTCTGGTGGTTTTAAGAAAAAAATGTAAGCCAAGAAGTAAAATGCAGGCTACACTAAAGCTTAGCAAATAGAAGTCGGGAGGTTTTTGCGCGCCTGACACAATAAGCAGATCGCTAACTAAAAAATAGAGGGAAGCGGACAAACAAAGGATCAGCGCATAATAGGACGTTGAGAGCTTATTTTTTGGGAAGAAGAACTTTAAAATAATCCCGGCCAAAATAAATTTATGAATGAAATAGATGATCTCAGTAGTTTCATAAATTTTAATATCAAACACACGAAACAACAAAATAAAAATACCCGCCAGCGAGGAGTAATTGATCATTTTTGTTTCTATGGAGAAAAGTAATGCAGGTTTTTTTTGAAAGAGGAAATAGGCAAAAAGGTTAAAGCCGGTATAAGACAAAAATAAAACAGCAAGGCACGCGTAAAAAAGAGAGATTCTGGAATTAACGTCATTACCCTCCAGTGTGGCCATGCCAATCATCCTTCCGGGGAAGGAGTGCAGTTTGAGATCTTGTGAAAAATAGTAATTGATAACGAGTACCAGCGAGTAAAACAGAAATGTAAAAGCCGTGTTTGTACCCGACTGTTTTACAAACAATTTAAACGCGTTAAAAGTACCCTTTAACCAGATTACCATGCTGTTAGTAGCCTAAGGCTGAACCCAACCATTTCTCGGCTTCTTCAAATGTAAGGTTTTTGCGTTTAGCATAATCCAGCACCTGTTCTTTAGTTATTTTGCCTATACCGAAATAATGTGATTGCGGATGACCGAAATAGAGACCGCTAACCGCCGCGGTTGGAACCATGGCCAGACTTTCGGTTAAAATAATTCCCGTGTTTTTTTCTACATCAAGCAGTTTCCAGATAGTTAATTTTTCGGTGTGATCGGGTTGTGCGGGGTAACCGGGAGCAGGACGGATACCGGCGTATTCTTCTTTTATTAATTCCTCGTTGGTAAAGGTTTCGTTTTTGGCGTAACCCCAGTATTCTTTTCTTACTTTTTTGTGCAGAAGCTCAGCGAAGGCTTCCGCAAGTCTGTCGGCAATGGCTTTGAGCATAATGGCGCTATAATCGTCATGATCTTTTTCAAAGCGTGCCACATGCTCATCAATACCTATTCCTGTAGTTAAAGCAAAAGCGCCGAGGTAGTCTGTAGCTGTAGATTCTGGTGTTTCAACAGTTAATGCCTTGGGTTTAATAAAATCCGCGAGGGCTAAATTGAATTGCCCGGCAGGTTTTTTGGTTTGTTGCCGGATGGAGTGAAATACATGTTTTGTTATTTTTCCGTTTTCATAAACCACTTCAATATCGTCATCATTAATCGTGTTTGCAGGATAGATGCCTATAACCGCTCTTGCCGTCAACCATTTTTCAGCAATAATTTTTTTAAGCATGCTTTGTGCATCGCCGAATAATTTTTTTGCTTCTTCGCCTCGGGCAGGATCATTTAATATTTTCGGATAAGAGCCTTTTAGTTCCCAGCTGTGAAAAAACGGCGTCCAGTCAATGTATTCAGAAATTTCCTGCAAGTCGTAATTGTCAAACACCTTATTTCCAATAAATGAGGGTGTGGTTATTTCGGCTTTACTCCAGTCGATCGGGAATTTATTTTGTCTGGCCTCCTGAATGGGAATAAATTTATTTTGCGACTGTGCATTTTTGTTTTGTTCCCGGATGCGGGCATAATCCAAATCTACTTCTTTCAGGAAGGCGTCGCGGAGCTCGTTGGAAATTAAACTACTTGCAACAGGAACCGATTTACTGGCGTCGTTCACATGTACCACGGGTCCGGAGTAGTTTTGTGCAATCTTAACAGCCGTATGAACTTTGGAAGTAGTGGCTCCGCCGATCATTAACGGAGTTTTAAAACCAAGACGTTCCATTTCTTTAGCCACGTGTACCATTTCGTCAAGGGAAGGGGTGATTAAGCCGCTCAGTCCAATAACATCCACCTTGTGTTTTTTAGCTTCTTCTAAAATTTTATCGCAGGATACCATCACACCCAGATCTATTATCTCATAGTTGTTACAAGCCAAAACAACCCCTACAATGTTTTTTCCAATGTCGTGCACATCGCCTTTAACGGTGGCCATGAGTATTTTTCCGGCGTTTTGTCTTCCATCACCCACAATACCTGCGAGTTTATTGGCTTCTTTTTCAGCTTGCAAAAAAGGTTCTAAATAAGCCACCGCTTTTTTCATCACGCGGGCACTCTTTACCACTTGTGGTAAAAACATTTTACCGCTTCCAAACAAATCGCCCACTACGTTCATTCCCGCCATCAGAGGACCTTCAATTACATGAAGGGGACGGCCTAATTTCTGGCGCGCTTCTTCTGTATCCTGGTCAATGTATTCCACCAGGCCTTTTACAAGAGCGTAGCTCAAACGTTCTTCTACAGAACCCTTACGCCATTCTTCGTCCTTTTCGCTTTTTTCTTTTGTTAATCCTTTTATTGATTCAGCGTGTTCTACAAGTCTTTCGGTAGCATCATCACGACGGTTTAATAAAACATCTTCAACCAGCTCCAATAAGGTTTTGTCAATGTTGTCGTAGACCACAAGTTGCGAAGGATTTACGATACCCATGTCCATTCCCGCTTTTATTGCGTGGAATAAAAAGGCGGAATGAATCGCTTCACGCACATGGTCGTTACCCCGGAATGAAAAGGACACATTACTTACCCCGCCGCTGACTTTTGCAAATGGTAAATTTTCTTTGATCCATTTAGTGGCGTTAAAAAAGTCCAATGCGTTTAAACGGTGTTCTTCCATGCCGGTAGCCACCGGAAAAATGTTGGGATCAAAGATGATGTCCTGAGGAGGAAAATCAACCTTATTTACGAGAATATCGTAAGCCCTTTTGCAAATGGCAATTCGTCTCTGATAGGTATCAGCCTGACCAACTTCGTCAAAGGCCATAACAATAACAGCTGCTCCGTATTGTTTGATTTTGTGCGCCTGTTCAATAAATTTTTCTTCTCCTTCTTTCATAGAGATGGAGTTAACAATCGCTTTGCCCTGCACACATTTCAGCCCGGCTTCTATCACCGACCATTTGGAAGAGTCAATCATTATAGGTACGCGTGAAATGTCGGGTTCTGAAGCGATGAGGTTTAAGAACGTAGTCATAGCAGCCTCGCTATCCAACATTCCCTCGTCCATATTCACATCAATTACTTGCGCGCCACCGTCTACCTGTTCTTTGGCAATGGAAAGCGCTTCTTCATAATTACCTTCTTTTATTAAGCGCAGAAATTTTTTAGATCCCGTTACGTTGGTACGTTCCCCAACGTTTAAAAAATTACTTTCGGGTCTTAACGTCAAAGGCTCAAGACCGCTCAGATGCATCAGAGTGTCTGCTTCAGGTTTTTTGCGTGGTTTAGCTTGTTTTGCCAGTTCGGCAATACGTTTAATATGAGCGGGAGTGGTTCCACAACAGCCACCAACAATGTTGAGAAAACCAGATTTCAAAAAACCTTCGATCTGATGACCCATTTCATGAGCATCCTGATCGTATTCACCAAACTGGTTGGGAAGACCTGCGTTTGGATAGGCACTCACGTAGAATGGAGCTTTCTCGGAGAGCTCTTCCAAATAAGGACGCATGTCTTTTGCGCCGAGGGCGCAATTTAGTCCTACGCTTAAGAGGTGAACGTGGGAAACGGAATTTAAAAAAGCTTCTGTCGTTTGTCCTGACAAAGTTCTGCCACTGGCATCGGTAATGGTACCGGAAACCATTACAGGCATTTTGCGGTCTATTTTTTCGCAATAATTTTGTATGGCAAACAAGGCAGCTTTTGCATTGAGGGTATCAAAAATAGTTTCCACTAATAACAGATCAACTCCACCATCTATTAAACCCTTTACTTGTTCGGTATATGCGGCAACCAATTGATCGAAGGTAATGGCGCGGAACCCCGGATCGTTAACATTTGGAGATAACGATAATGTACGGTTCGTAGGACCAAGAGCCCCCGCTACAAACGCAGTATCCCGCCCTTTTCCTTCAGGCGAGGCAAGAAATTCAGCAATGGCCGCTTTTGCTATTTTAGCCGATTCGTAATTAAGCTCGTACGCCAGGGCTTCCATTTCATAGTCGGCCATGGCAATGCTGGTGGCGCTGAAGGTATTTGTTTCAATAATGTCAGCACCGGCTTTTAAATATTCTTTGTGAATGGTTTTAATTATTTCAGGTTGGGTAATAGAAAGCAGATCGTTATTGCCCTGCAAATCCTTGTGCCAGTCTGCAAAGCGCTTGCCACGAAAATCTTTCTCCTCCAATTTGTATTGTTGGATCATACTTCCCATAGCACCATCAATTACCAGGACCCGTTTTTCTAATTCAGAATAAATTGTATTCATATGTAAAATAAAAATCCCCTCCGTTGTATCTTCGGAAGGGATTAGTTTATAGTGGTTTTAAATTTTTGACTAATGGTTTCCGACTTATTTTTCCCGGCCGATGCCGGGACGAATTCCCACCTTCTTAGAGATGTTAAATGTTGAATGAGGAATTTTAAATGGAATGCCATTTAAAATTCGAAATTTTGAATTTATCATTTCAATAAGGGTTGGTAAAGCTTCATCGGGCGTTTCCCTCAGCTTTTCTTAATAAGTGAATTAAAGAACGAGCATCAAAGATAGGCCATTTTATGTAAATTTACAATCATGCAAAAGCTAATTATTATTATTTCACTTTTTTCTTTTTCCTGTTTATTCGGCCAAAATGATCTTGTCATGGTGCGGGCAGAAATGGAGGCGCAACAATCTTCCTGGAACAATGGTGACATTGTTGGTTTTATGGAATATTACTGGAAGAGCGACAGCCTCAAATTTATAGGAAGTAAGGGTATAACTTATGGTTGGCAAAAGACTTTAGATAATTACATCCGGAGTTATCCGGATAAGGCCACCATGGGTGTTTTAAAATTTACAATCAGGGAATGTACCCAGCTTTCGCCCACCAGCGTCTATGTAATTGGTCAGTGGCAATTGGAACGGGAAAAACCGGTAGGGGGATATTTTACTTTGCTCTGGCGAAAAATTGGGGGAAAATGGGTAATTGTTTCAGATCACACAAGTTGAAGGATGATTTTGGAGAAAGGATTGTACAAGCATTACAAAGGAAATGTATACGAGTTAATTGGTGTGGCCCGGCACAGCGAAAGCCTGGAAGAGATGGTTGTCTACAAAGCTACTTATCAGACTGAAGGAGAAAATTTATGGGTAAGACCTTTATCCATGTTTACGGAAATAGTGCTCGTTGATGGAAAACAAGTAAAACGTTTTTCGAAACTGTAACTTTTTTCAGGCTTCAAACGTCATACGATTTGAGTCGGAGAAACAACATCGTGTAGCAAAAACGAAGCAATCAAAAAGATGGATTTTTGCTGTTAAAAAACTAAAAAACCGCAAATTAATTAGTTGATTTTTACGATTTTACTATCTTTGCCAACCCCATTTAGACATGGATTTAAAAGAGTCTATCAATAAAAATAACATTCCAAAACACGTGGCCATCATTATGGATGGAAACGGTCGTTGGGCTAAACAGCATGGCGAAGATCGTATTTTCGGACACCATGAGGGTGTAAATTCAGTAAGGGAAATTGTAGAGGCTTGCGGAGAAATCGGGGTCAAATTCCTTACTCTTTACGCATTTAGCACCGAAAACTGGAACCGGCCAAAAGAAGAAGTTGACGCGCTAATGGAACTTTTGGTGTCAACTATCAGTATGGAAACTCCAAATCTTCATAAAAAAGGAGTAAAATTGGCTGTTATTGGGGATGTGCAAAGCCTACCCCTTTCCTGTCAGAAAGAATTGCAGGAATCTATAGACATTACGGCGGCAAACACAACTGTTACTCTCGTGCTTGCATTGAGTTATTCCAGTAAATGGGAAATAACGGATGCGGTTAAGAAGATCGCCCGAAAAATAGAGAATGGAGAACTTAAATCCTCGGATATTAATTCCCGTTTGATCGAAGAAAATTTAAACACCAGGGATATTCCGGATCCTGAATTGATGATTCGCACCAGTGGAGAGCACCGTATCAGTAATTTTTTGCTGTGGCAACTGGCTTATGCTGAATTTTATTTTACGGATGTGCTTTGGCCCGATTTCAGGAAAGACGAATTTTTCAAAGCAATCATTTCCTACCAAAACCGCGAACGCCGTTTCGGAAAAACAAGCGAACAAATAACACAAAACTAAGTATGGCTAAGAGGCTCTTTCAATGTATTATTCTTTTAGTCATTTGCCTGCAACAGGCAGCAACGGCCCAAAACAGCGACAGCTTGTTTCTGGAAACGTCAAAATTTAAGCAGAAGTACCGCTTGGGTCCAATAAATATTTCGGGAGCCGATTTTACGGACAGAAATGTTATTGCCCTTATCTCAGGTCTGTCTGAGGGAGATGAAGTGACCATTCCTGGCGATAAAATAACCGATGCGATTAAGAAGTTATGGAAACAAGGACTTTTTGAAGACATTCAGATTCTTCAGGATAAAATCGAAGGGAATACGCTTTTTATTACGATCAAAGTAGTAGAGCGTCCGCGCCTCACAAAATTTGCCTTCAGGGGCAACGTGAAAAAGAGCGATGCCGATGAAATCCGCACCAAGATCCGTTTACTTAAGGAGCGCGTGGTGACCGATTATTTGATCGGAACCATTAAAAACACGGTGCGCGATCACTACCTGGACAAAGGCTATTATTTTAACAAGGTAGAAATTACTCAAACAAAAGATACTACCGCGAAAACACCACATACCATTCTTACCATCCGTGTCAACAAAGGAAGAAAGGTGCGTATCAGTAAGGTAAACTTTATCGGAAATACGGTTGTAAGATCGTGGAAACTGAGACGTAACCTGGAGGACACAAAACAATTCCGTTGGTACAACCCTTTTAATTCCGGAAAATACCTGGAAGACAATTTGCAAAAAGATCTTCCTGCCATTGCCGCCAAATACAGCGGAAAAGGCTACCGCGATGCGCGCGTGGTGAAAGATTCGGTTTATTTTGTGAGTGATAACCGGGTAGCAATCGACATTTATATAGAAGAGGGACACAAATATTATTTCGGTGACTTTAAATGGTTCGGAAACACCAAATACCGTGGTGGGCAATTGGATACTGTGTTGAACATTCATGCCGGAGACGTTTACGACCAAAGTAAGTTGGAACAAAAATTATTTATGAATCCCAATGGATATGATGTGTCGAGTCTTTATCTGGACGATGGCTATTTATTTTTCCAGGTGCACGAACAGGAAAGTAACATTCACAATGACACCATTGATTTTGACATCATGATGTACGAAGGGAAACAGGCTACGATCAACAAAGTGACGATTAAAGGAAATGATAAAACCAACGATCATGTCATTTACCGGGAGATCAGAACCAAACCGGGTCAGTTGTTCCGCCGTTCGGATATTATTCGTACTAACAGGGAGTTAGCTCAACTTGGCTATTTTGATCCTGAAAAACTTAACGTAATACCTACACCCAATCAGGCAGATGGAACGGTGGATATCGAATACATTGTAGAAGAAAAACCAAGCGATCAGATTGAACTGAGTGGTGGTTGGGGCGGACGCTCTACATACAACACGGGCAGTACGGCGAGAGGCCTTGGTATTATTGGTACTCTGGGGGTTACCTTTAACAACTTTTCTACAAAGAACATATTTAAAAGAGAAGCCTGGAGGCCTCTACCTTCGGGTGATGGACAACGTTTAAGCGTTCGTGCCCAAACAAACGGGGTGTACTATCAATCATATAATTTCTCATTTACAGAGCCCTGGCTAGGGGGTAAAAAACCAAACTCATTAACGGTGTCGGCGTTTCATTCTTTGTTTAATAATACCGCTGAGAAAAAGTATATTAAAACAGATGGTGTAAAAACCATCAATCCGGCCCGGTCGAGTATGAGCATTTTTGGAGGTTCGATAGGTTTAGGCAGAAGATTAAAATGGCCTGACAACTATTTTAACATGTACACCAATTTGAGTTACAATTATTATGAACTACTCAAATACCCTTCCTTTATATTTCAAACTGGCTATGCCAACGACTTAAACCTTGGGATTAATATTTCCCGTAATTCCATTGATGGGCCAATTTATCCTAAGTCCGGATCTAATTTCGTTTTAAGTGGACAGTTCACCCCGCCTTATTCACTTTTTAACGGAAAAGACTATGCTAGCCCAACGCTTACAGATGAACAACGCTACAGATACATTGAATACCATAAATACAAAATCACCGCAGAATGGTTTACCCAATTAACCAATAAAAAAGCTGCTGAAGGAACCGAGGCGCGCAATCTGGTTTTAAGAACAAAAGTGGGTTACGGTTTTTTGGCACATTACAGCAAACAAACCGGTTTCTCTCCTTTTGAGCGCTTTTATATGGGAGGAAGTGGAATCAGTGGATTTCAAAATTTTGTGGCCAGGGAGATTATTGGTTTACGTGGTTATAAAGATAATACGGTGTCTTCTCAATATGGCGATCCGATTGTGGCACGCTACACCATGGAGTTGCGTTATCCGGTGAGCTTAAATCCATCAGCAACTATTTTCGTGCTTGGTTTTGCTGAGGCCGGAAACAGCTGGGCAAACTTTAAACAGTTTAATCCTTTCCAGGTAAAACGCAGCGCGGGATTTGGATTAAGAGTGTTCTTACCAATGTTTGGTTTATTAGGTGTTGATTACGGTTGGGGCTTTGACCAGGTGCCTGGTAATGACGCCAGTAATGGCAATGGCCATGGTCAATTCCATTTTACGATTGGCGGCACACTTGGCGAACTTTAGTAAAAAAATTGTTAATTAAACCATAAATTTTATATTGGCACGTTTTATGTTTAATTTTAAAAACGAATAGTTATGATACGGAGATACTTAAGCATAGTAATTGTTTTGTTTTGCGTAAGCAGCGTTTTCTCTCAAGGCGGAGCAGCTAAATTTGGCTATGTGGATACAGATTATATTCTGAGCCAGATTCCGGAGTACAAAGCAGCGCAAAGCGAACTGGATAAAACCAGCGTGCAATGGCAAAAAGAAATTGATGCCAAATACGCTGAGGTTGACAAACTTTATAAAGCCTATCAGGCAGATGCCATCCTGTTAACAGATGACATGAAAAAGAAACGGGAGAACGAAATCATTAACAGGGAGAAGGAAGTAAAAGATTTGCAAAAACAACGTTTTGGGGTAGATGGCGAATTGTTTAAAAAACGCCAGGAGCTTGTAAAACCTATTCAGGATAAGGTGTATAACGGCATTAAGGCGGTAGCTGAGAAAGCCGGACTCGGATTCATTATGGATAAAACCGGACAGGTTACTTTGTTGTATGCCAATTCAAAATACGACAAAAGCGACGATGTATTAGTTTACCTTGGATATAAAAAGTAAATTCAAACCCTAAATAAACACCTATAACGACAACCAATGAACACAAACATTAAAAAACTAGTATTGACTATTGCGGCAGTTGGATCATTAACTCTCGTGCAAGCCCAAAAAATTGCACATTTAAGCTTCGATTCTTTAATCAGCCTTATGCCTGAGACCAAAACAGCTACTGAAGCTGCTCAGGGATTTTTAAAAGGACTGGAACAAGAAAGTGTTGCGATGCAAACCGAATTAGAAAATAAATACCGCGATTATATGGAAAAACAAGCGGGGATGAGCGATCTTATTAAAAAAAGCAAGGAAGAAGATCTTCAACAGCTGCAAAAGCGTATTCAGGATTTCCAGGCTCAGGCGGAAACGGAATACAGAAGGAAATCGGCTGAATTAACCGCGCCGATTATGGAAAAAGCCAAAAAAGGAATTGAGGCAGTGGCAAAAGAAGGGGGTTACAAATATGTATTGGATACAAGTACAGAAAGAACCTCTGTTCTCTACAGTGAGCCATCAGATGATATTTTAACAGCGGTTAAAAAGAAACTGGATGCTATGCCCTTGGCTACTATTCCGGGAGTAGCACCTGCCGGCACCGGTGGTATCAAAGCACCACAACAACAGGCTCCTGCACAGGGTGGCGGAAATAAACCTCCTGCACCAAGCCAGAAAAAAAATTAAAAAACTAAACCCTCCCTAAAAAGAGGGTTTTTTTGTGGATTTACTAAACAAAGGCCAAATTCGTGTGTTAATATGTAAATTTGTTCAAAATGCCATCCAAGTATTCCATAAAAGATCTTGAGTTGATGTCGGGTATAA
>CAZMHW010000009.1:4739-22852 GCA_964566105.1 uncultured Akkermansia sp. | reverse complement strand
GTCTTGCAAGTGTCACAAAAGGCCCTACACCGCAAACTAAACGAAATTATCATCTGCATCTTGCCATTGCTCCTACTAAACAAATAGACCGCATTGAATGGATGATTGAAAAAGCGGTGGAGATAGGCCTTGATGAAATTAGTTTTATTCAGTGTAAAAATTCCGAACGTACGGTTGTAAAAACCGACCGAATACTTAAAATTGTGGAAAGCGCCGTCAAACAGAGTCTACAGGCATTCATTCCCAAAGTAAATGAATTACGGCCTTTAAAAGAAATTATAGCAAACGCCTCAGAAGATCAGAAACTGATCGCACATTGTTATTCTTCACCAAAACGAGCAATTAAAGAATTGAGTTTCGCCGGGAAATCCACTTTAATTTGTATTGGTCCCGAAGGTGACTTTACAGAGGAAGAAGTCGGGCTTTCTGAAAAAAGCGGCTTTATAGCCCTTAGTCTGGGTGATAATCGCCTGCGTACCGAAACCGCCGGGCTTTATATTTGCCAGGCCGCTTCACTTCTTAGCTAAGCAATGGATTTAAAAAGTTACCTGCAAATCTTAAAGGAGAATTCCGATAGTTTAAATGAAACACTCCTAACATGCACTTCGGAGCAATTAAAATTCAGAAAAGAAAATTCCTGGAACCCTCTTGAAATTGCCGAACATATTTTAAGAACGGAGCGACTGGTTTTGTCTTTTTTGCTAAAACCCTCAGAGAGTAAGTCAGAAACAGAAGAACTTCTGGGCTTTGAAAAATTAAATAAACTCATTGTGCAATTCAGAGCACGTAAAGTGAAGGCACCTGAGATGCTGGAGCCAAAAGGTGAATTCACAGATGTGAAACAGTTTTTGAAGTGTTTTAATGAACAAAGGACACTTTTAAAAAGTGCCCTTGAGAATGACCGTATTAAAACTGACAACCGGATTTATAAGCATCCTTATCTTGGTGAAATGACATTACGCGACTGGTTGTATTTTATTCCCCTTCACGCGCAGCGGCATCTGGATCAGATGAAAGAGCTGCTTGGTCAGATCGTTAATTAGAGTAAAGAGGTGATGTCTTTACTTAAAGGGTCCACTTTACTGTTGAAGAACTTGATGATCCTGCCATTTTCATCTACAAGATACTTGCAAAAATTCCAGGAAGGAGCGTCACCGCAAACTCCGTTTTCGTCTTTGTTACTTAACCATTTATACAGGGGATGCATGTCACTGCCTTTCACACTGATCTTTTCCATCATCTGAAAGCTTACACCGTAGTTTTTGGTACAAAAGGTTTTGATCTCTGCGCTGGAGCCAGGTTCCTGACCGCCAAAATTGTTGGCAGGAAAGCCAATCACCACCAGTTTATTTCCGTATTGCTCATGCAGAGCCTGTAAATTTTTGTATTGGGGTGTATATCCACACTCACTGGCTACGTTTACGATCAGTAATTTTTTTCCTTTGAACTGAGAAAGACTGATTTCTTTTCCATCCAGGGTCTTCATTTTAAAGTCGTAAATACTTCCGGCACCTGAGGTACTTTTTTGATTAGGGTGTTTGCCTGCGGCAAAAGAAATAATCAGGGCAATGGCTGCACTGAGAAGGCTTCCTACTTTAACCAGTTTTGTTTTCATTTTTTGAAATTTATATAATAACAAAAATAGATTAAAATTGTTTAGAATACTCCCTACTTTTGTTAATTACCTTGTTTCCCTTTTAGCTTTTCGTATTCTCTTTCAACAGCGTTGCTTTTGCTGAAGGCATATGCGTCGAGATAGCTGAAGGCCAGGCCAATTCCCCAGCCCAGCATAGGCCATACGGGCCAGGGAAAATCAGAGCCTTTGTCTTCGTCATTTGTAAAATACCATAAGAACCAGAACATGGTATTGATAATGATATAAGTGGCCAGATGTCTTTTAAAGCCAACACGTTTTTTAGCGATTTTCCAAAGCTCTCTGTCTTTAGCACTCAGCAAATCGGATTGTTTTTCTGTTTCCATTTTTTTTAATTAAGGTTGATGATTAATGTATTGTTTAATGGTTTTTACATACTCTTCAAAGGCTTTTATTCCTGTCTTTGTTATTTTGCAGGTAGTCTGTGGATAGTTGTCCTTAAAACTTTTTTCTATTTCTATGTAGTCTGCTTCTTTTAATTTTTGCAGTTGTACGCTCAGGTTGCCCGCAGTGGACTTGGTTTGCTCTTTCAGGTAACTGAAGTCGGCCTTTTTTACACTAACCAATATCGACACAACGGCAAGTCTTAATTGTGAATGCAAGAGGGGATCGAGATCTTTAAACATTTACCTGTGATTTGTATTTTGCCTGCAATAAATGTCCTGGTATAATATAGCTCAGTAAAAGAGAAGCAGCGATACATAAAAGTTGTTCTCTTTCTGCCACAAACACCGAAACAACGGCGCAGGCAAAAGAAAACAGACTGCCAATAATAAGCGGTCTGAAATTTAACAGACCTCCCGAAATAAGGGTAGCCATGCCATACAGCAGCATTAAAAAGAAATAAGTTGTTTTCAGGCCGTTTGCAGGCATAAAAAGAAGGGTAATAAACATGGCAAGAATAAAGGCACCCCACGAATAGGTCAGGTAGCTGTCAATATAGGTCTTCACTGTTTCTTTTTTCTTCTGCATGCGTCCGTAAATAATGGAAAAAATACCGCCGAGTGGTGGGAGAATGGGCCATACCAGAGAACCATAATCAGAGCCCATAAGTATGCTAACATAATTGATGAGGGAACAAAAAAGGATTAACCAACCCCAGAAGATGATAAAGAACCCATCATCCGCCAATCTGTTTTTGGATGTATTGATCATAGAATTGATCAGATCAAGGCTTTCGGATGGATTTAAGTGTTTTGTGTCGTCCATGTGTGTACTAATTTTAATCAAATGTAAACTAGTTTATATTATAAACCAAAAAAATATGTGTTAAATATTTTGGAATTTGTTAAAAAAATAAGGCTTGAACAAGTCAACCCTCAGTGATTCCGGGACTATCATTAAGCAAAACCTCCTTTTGGTTAAGTCAATCACCGCCTAGATTAAGTCCGCCAAAACGGGTAGAAAAAAGGACTTAATATTGGTTAAAATTCGGTGGATTTGTTTGCGCCGACCGAAATTGAAATGAAGAAAATTATGGTTTTAAAGACATTTATACTGAATCTTTTTTTACTGTGTACATGTTTCGGGCAACAAACAACCGGTTCCATCGGCACCGTAAATGGCATTTTCGAAGTCATTAAAATGACAAGTTACAAGGGAAACAATCTGGAGACACTTTATAAGATCACGTATAAAAACAGTCAAAATAAGGACCTGCGTTTTTTTGAGGTCATTAAAACCGATGCTTTTATTAAGAACCATTTTCTGGCAGATTTTCTTTTGGTAGAGCGGGTTAAGAATAATCCAAAACTCATTTGTTACCCAACAGGGTGGGAGTCTGTTAAGGCCATCCGTGAAAACGAGCTAAAAGAGACCTGCAGACTCATTGTTAGTGGAGAAATTACACCCGAACCGATTAAATAGAAACTTAGGGTGATTGTGTTAATGCACAAAAATAACCTGTGTAGAAAGTTTACTGATCAATTCTTCTTTCTTTTTGTCTGACACATCCACACGGTCTCCGTTGCTCACAATGACGTAAGCGTCTTCAGATTTTTTGTATTTGCGTATTTCGCTGAGATTAACCAGATAGGATTTATGGATCCTGAAAAATCCAAATTCTACCAGCAGGTTTTCAAATTCTTTTAAATGGGTTGAGCTGATCAGTTCTCCAGAAGTAGAATAAATAGTAGTGTAGGGCCCATCTGCTTTGCAGTAGATAATGTCTTTTATTTCTACCACAATAATTCCAGTGTTGGTACTAATGGCAATCTTTTTCTGGTTATTGGTTTTGTTCAGATTGTTAATGAGCAGTTCTATGTTTTTGTTTACCGAACTTTCGGTTTGCTGCTTGATGGCCTTATTAACCGCTGCTTTTAGTTCCTCCTCGTCAATAGGTTTTAGTAAGAAATCCAGCGCTGCAAATTTTATGGCTTTCAGGGCGTAGTGTTCATGAGCTGTAGTAAAAATTACCGAGAAATTAATATCCTTGATCTGATTTAACAGATCAAATCCGGTAGACGTCTGAAGTCCTATGTCCAAAAACACGAGTTTGGGTTGTTCATTCAGTATTAACTTAATGCCATCTTCGGCATTGGTGGCAATGCCTTTTAAAATTACCGAACCAATACTTTTTTCGATAATGCCTTTTAAATAATTGGCTTTTTTTATTTCGTCATCTATTATTACAGCGGTAATCATACTTAAAAACTTTCTAATAAAGGTATTAAAATTTCCACGCGTGTGCCGGTGGCTTGATTGTTTTTGTCTTTCAGGTCAAAATATTCTATTTTACTTACACGCTGGCTGATCAGATCCAGCCTTTCCCGTGTTATTTGCATGCCCAGTGACAGGTGGTTAAAAGATTTGCTGTTTTTTATCGCCATGGCCTGCTCCCGGCCAATGCCATTGTCTTCAATCACACATTTCAAAAACTCACCCTCTATGGAAAAATGAATCTTGAGTTCCCCTTTATAAACGTTTTTTTCGGTTTCACTTATTTTTGCTTTGTTTTGGATGCCATGAATAATGCTGTTTTCAATAAAGGGTTGAATAAGCATGGGATGAATCTCGTAGTTTTTTGGATCGAGGCCTTCTTCAAGGCTTAAGGCAACGTTAAATCCTTTTTCGGAACGTATGTTTTCGAGGTCAATGTACAAGGTTAATAATTCTATTTCTTCAGAGAGAAAAATATTTTTTCTATTCGAAAATTCAAGCACCAGACGAATTAGTCGCGAAAATTTGGTGAGGTATTTAATGGCTTCGTTTGTTTCCGACCTGCTAATGAATTCCAGTACCGAATTAAGGGAGTTAAAAATGAAGTGTGGATTCATTTGTAGCTGCAATGCTTTGATTTCCGAATCTTTAACACGCAACAGAAGATCCTGTTGTTCTTTTTCCTTTTTGTGTTTGTAACGTGCATAAAGACTGTAAAATAAGAGAATAAGCAACATCAGTAAAACAAGCGCGAAGGAGGTGTAGTAACTTCTTTTCTGCTCATTGAGGGCCTCACGACGGGTTTGTTCTTCTTTCAACAGGAGCTCTCTTTTTTCAAACTCGTATTTCAGATTTTTTTTCAAACCTTCGTTGCGTGTAGATTCGTTCATCGTGCTGTCACGCATCTGTATGTACAATTCATACATTCGCAGGGCATCCTGGTAATTACCCGTATTTTCGTGGATCGCTTTTAAACTGAAAGCCGCCTGCCTTATTCTTTCCACATTGCCCAATGTTTTACCTATTTCAAGTGAACGTTTGGCGTTTGGCAGGGCGGCAGTATATTGTTTAAGATCGATGTAACAGTTGGCGATATTGTTAAGCGAGTTGGAAATCCCTTTCTGGTCGTTGATTTTTTCCCTCAGGCTCAAACTTTTTTGATAATACGCAAGTGCCTCTTTGTATTGTGATTTTAGTTTGTACACAAAGCCTATGTGATTAATAGATTCCGCCAAACTATACAGACTGCCAATCTCTTCGGATATGGCCTGACTTTTTTTGTAATAACGTAAGGCGGTATCCAGTAAGTTTTTTTTCATGTAAATAAAACCGATGTTATTTACAATTTGCGCAAGGTCGGCTTTACTGCCGTCCTTTTGAGCGAGTTTGTAGCTTTTATTAAAAAATTCAAGAGACTTATCCAATTCTCCCAGTCCCATATAACTAACGCCCAGGTTGTTTACAATGGTGGCAATTCCTATCGTATCTTTTGCATCTTCGTAATAATTGAGCCCCCGTTGCCATTGTTCTATAGCTAAAATAATGTCTCCATTTTCATAGTTACAACTACCAAGCCCGCTATAGGCCGATCCCAGGTAATGGGAATAAAGATTTTTTAAATGCAAATCATTTTTTTTGATTTTATTCAGACGGCTATCGCAAAGTTCTTTCAGTTGTTCACAGTAACCGCGCCATTCCTCTCCTTCCGAGATCTCACCCAATTGATCGAGAATTTTACAGCGCAGTGTATCGTAAATATCATCTCTCGGCCTGTCCGGTAAGTGGCTCAAAAGGTTCTTAAGCGAATCCACGTTTTGTCCGCTAATCCTGTAAGTACAAAGAATCAGGAAAAGAAGACTGAAAGAAATGCTGAGTTTTTTAATCATCATGGGTTTCACTTTTGATCTTTGGCACAAAAGGCTGTTAAATTAATTAAGGTTTTGTAGGGTGCTAAGTTTAAAAATTTTCAAATAAAGGTATTAAAATTTCAACACGCGTACCTGTCGCTATTCCATTTTTGTCCTTAAGATCAAAATACGCGATTTTACAGGCACTCTCACTCAGAAGATCCAACCGGTCCTGTGTGATGCGCATGCCCAGTGAGATGTGATTGAAGGACTTATTTTCCTTGATCTCCATGGCTTTTTCACGGCCAATACCATTGTCTTCGATAATGCATTTCAAAAAAGAGCCTTCTGTTGAAAAGGAAACACTTAGTTTGCCTTTGTAAGGTGACTTTTCCCGTTCAGCAATTTTTACTTTGTTCTGAATGCCGTGTATGATGCTGTTTTCAATGAATGGTTGCAAGAGCATGGAATGTATCTCGTAATTTCTCGGATCGATGTCTTCCGCGAGATTTAGTTCGAAATTAAAACCATTTTCAGAACGGATGTTTTCCAGGTCTACATACAATCGCAGAAGTTCGATCTCTTCGGAGAGTAAAATACGTTTTCGGTTCGAGAATTCGAGTACCAGCCGAATGAGCCTTGAAAATTTTGTCAGGTATTTTATAGCCTCATCCATCTCCGACTTACTTATGAATTCCAATACAGAATTTAAGGAATTGAAAATGAAATGAGGATTCATCTGTGATTTTAATGCTTTAATTTCAGAATCTTTTACCTGCAGGAGCAGTTGTTGTTTTTCTTTTTCACGTTTCAGCATCTTACGCAGGTAAATGGAGTAGGGGACTATGGTCAGGAACAGGAGTAAAATAATTCCCACCGATAAATAGAAGATCTGTTTTTTCTTATAAACTTCTTTTAGTTTTTCTTCGTCGGCTTTCAGTGTGATTTGGCTTTTTTCAAATTCAAAGGCTGTTTTGAGACTGTCAACAGCATTCCCGTTTTCCTGCTGGTAGAGCGAATCCGCGCTTAGATATCTTTCTGCATAGTAAGCAATTTTTTTTGCATCGTTTTTGTGTTTGCTTATAAAAAAGAGTTCTTTCAGATCTTGTTTGTATTCGTCTACATAATTGAACTGTAATTCGAGGGGCAGGGCTTTTTCGTAATAAAAAATGGCAGAATCGTACATCTTTTTGTTAGCGTAGCAAATGGCCACATTGTCGTAGAATATGTTAAGTGATACAAAGTCGTTATTTTCTATGCAATCGGTAATGGCCAGTTTACCATAATAAATTCCTTTATCGTAATCTTTTTTGATCACTTCGAGTTTTAAAAACGCGTTATAAATATCGGCGGCTATTCCACGTTTTTTCTGACTGTAATTTTTATAAATGGCATTGGCTTTTTCGCAGTAAAATTCTGTCGAGTCCAGGTTTTCGAGGGCAAAATACTGCGTGCCAATGCTTAGAATGGATTTGATAAAACTGGAGGTGTCTTTAAGTTCGCGCGCAAATTCCGCGGCCTTTCTGGCGAAGGCTATCGACGTTCTGTGCCGGTTAAGCAAATTGTAATTGGCACTCAGGTAATAGTTGGAGATGAGTTGGTAGTTCTTGTCAGGATCGTTAAGTGAATAATAATTTAAGAGCTGGAAGAACTTAACAGCCGTAATGTAGTTACTGCTCCGGTAATAATATTTGCCGAGTCCGAACAGGCAATTGCAGATACTTTTTTTGTAATTGATGCTGTAGGCTTCGTTCAGACTTTTTTCAAAAAAGAATCGCGCAGAATCATTATCCAGCGTGTCCAGATACACCATGCCTTTTACGCTTAAAAACCAGGAGTGATTCCGGGAATCTTTTTTGTCGGATGAAACCGCGATGTTTTTGTTGCAGATTTTTAATACCTGAATGTAATTGTGTTGCAGGAGCAGACTCCTTGCTTTTTCCACATCGGGGTTGGAAAGTTCAATGTCCTCCTCTGCCAATAACCCGCCTAAGGGTAAAAGCATAAAGATAAAAACAGAAAGGAGGTGTCGCATAGCCAGTTAAAGATAATAAAATTTAGTTCTTTTGGCATTAACCCGCTTAAGTGAGGGGCTGGTAAACGGATAAACTGCTCTGAGTGCGGTGTTTACGTGGGACTGAAATAAAAAACCCGGATCGTTTAAAAGACCCGGGTTGTTTTTAAAGAGTATAAATTAGCTTTTCGCGGCAGCTTCTTTAGCTGCTTTAATTTTAGCTTTAATATTGTCGGTGGTTAAAGAACCCGGACGTTCGATCGGAGATCCTGTAGCTCTGTCCCAGATAAGACTCGCCAACACACCCAGAGCACGGCTTACACCAAAGAGTACAGTGTAAAAATCGTATTCATGCATACCGTAGTGTACCAATAAAGCACCAGAGTGTGCGTCTACGTTCGGCCAAGGGTTTTTAATTTTACCAGTGCTTTCCAGAATTGGAGGAGCTACTTCGTAAACCATTTGTACGATCTCACAAATGTCGTCGTGTTTAATATAGGTTCTGTAAAAATCCTGTTGTGCGGTAAAACGAGGATCAGTTTTACGCAACACCGCGTGTCCGTATCCAGGAACCACTTTACCTTCGGTAAGTGTTTTCTTAATGTATTCCGCAATTTGTTCTTTGCTTGGCAAACCGCCACCCAGAGATTCTTTTAATTCCATAATCCAGCCAAGTACTTCCTGATTGGCAAGACCATGTAAAGGACCAGCGAGACCGTTCATACCTGCCGCGAAAGCGAGGTAAGGATCTGATAAAGCAGAGCCAACCAGATGGGTCGTGTGCGCCGAAACGTTTCCACCTTCATGATCTACGTGAATTGTAAGATATAAACGCATTAAACGTTTCATGTCAAATGCTTCGTAACCCAGCATGTGGGCGAAGTTAGCTGCCCAGTCGAGTTTGTGATCTGGTTCAATGTGAATGCCACCTTTGTATTTACGGCGATAAATATAAGCCGCAATGCGTGGAAGACGGGCAATCAGGTTCATGCTGTCTTCGTAAGCGTAATCCCAATAATCTTTTTTATTGATACCTTGAGCGTAAGCTTTGGCAAATACCGATTCGCGCTGCATAGCCATGATACCGATCACAAATTGTGTCATGGGATGTGTATCCACCGGTAAGGCTTCGATTACGTCAAATACATGTTTTGGAACATTGTTACGTTTGGTCCACTCTGTGGTAATAAACGTAACATCTTCCTGAGTTGGTAATTCTCCAACTAACATCAGATAAAAAATTCCTTCCGGAAGGGGTTCTGTACCACCCGGTGCTTTTGGCAATTGTTTGCGCAATTCAGGAATAGAGTAACCTCTAAAACGAATACCTTCTTCCGGATCTAAACGGGATGTTTCGGTTACCATACCTGGCATACCGCGCATACCTTGATAAACCTGGGCTACAGTGATCTCACCTAACTTAAGCTCGCCGTGGTTTTTAATAATATCTTTAATTTCGGCCGACAGAACTTCTGCCTTGGCTTTAAACTTTTCTTTCAACGGATCCATGGATAATTGTCTTTTACGGTTATAAATTTACAATCTGAACGTATATAAACAAAGGAATTTGCGTTAATTTTATGTTATACCGATGAAGTAACGCAATTCTTAGATAAATGTCAGAATAGCGGCCACCTGCAGGGGGTATTCATCTAAATACCAAATTCCTGTGTTTAAGTTTAAGCTGTTTTGCTTTATTTGGCAAATTTGAAAGAATTTCCCAGATAACGCGCCGAATTGCCCAGCTGTTCTTCAATACGCAGCAGTTGGTTGTATTTGGCAACCCTGTCGCTGCGTGACGGAGCGCCTGTTTTAATTTGCCCGCAATGTAAGCCAACAGAAAGATCTGCAATGGTTGTGTCTTCTGTTTCGCCACTGCGGTGACTCATTACCGAAGTATAACTGTTGGTTTGCGCCATCTGAACGGCTTGTATGGTTTCAGTCAAGGTACCGATCTGATTTACTTTTACCAGGATGGAATTGGCAATGCCTTTGTTAATACCTTCTGAAAGACGGCTCACGTTGGTTACAAATAAATCGTCTCCAACCAATTGTACTTTATTACCAATTTTGGCGGTCATTTTTTTCCAGCCATCCCAGTCGTCCTCGGCAAAGCCGTCTTCAATGGAAATGATAGGGTATTTTTTACACCAGTCGGCCCAAAATGTAACCATTTGATCGGAGGTTAATTTATCACCGGTGGATTTTTTAAAATGATATACTTTTTCTTCCGCGTTATAAAATTCAGAAGCGGCGGCATCCATTGCAATATAAACGTCCTGACCAGGTTTGTAACCGGCCTTTTCGATGGATTCGATCACCAGTTTAATGGCGTCTTCGTTATTTTTCAGATTTGGGGCAAAACCACCTTCGTCTCCCACGTTGGTACTTAATTTTTGAGCTTTTAATACGGCTTTCAGGTTGTGGAAAATCTCGGTTCCCATTCTCAACGCTTCACTGAAAGATTCCGCACCTACCGGCATTACCATAAATTCCTGGAAATCTATCCCATTATCAGCATGCGCGCCACCATTCAAAATATTCATCATCGGAATAGGTAACATGGTGGAGTTAACGCCTCCCACGTAACGGTATAACGGAGACCTGGATTCCTCTGCAGCTGCCTTGGCAACGGCAAGAGAAACACCTAAAATGGCATTAGCACCTAAATTTCCTTTGTTGGGTGTGCCGTCCAATTCTATCATTCTGCCATCAATATCAGCCTGATCGAAAATGTAAGAGCCTTTCAAAGCTTCACGTATTACACTGTTTACGTTGTTTACAGCTGTATATACGCTTTTTCCCAGGTAATGGGTTTTGTCGTTGTCACGCAATTCTACTGCCTCGTGGGTGCCGGTGGAAGCCCCTGAAGGCACAGCAGCACGGCCTAAAATTCCGCTTTCGGTTACTACATCTACTTCAATGGTCGGATTGCCACGCGAATCTAAGATTTGGCGGGCGCTGATATTATTTATAAATGACATAAGGATAAGATTAGGCAATGAAATTAGTAATTTTTTGGGAGATACACTGAAATAAAATGCAGCGTTTTGCCCCTTATGGAGTCTTAAAGGAAACAAGACTACAAAACATGAAAACAAAGATCATAATTGCCTCACTTATAGGCTTATTCGCAACACCCCAACTGTTAGCACAAACCGACATAACTGCTCCTGTGGCGTCCGATAAGAAAAGTCCCCGTTTTTTTGAAACCGGAATGCAATTGTATTCCCTCGATCTGGCAAACGTCGATTATTATTTCCAGGGTGATCCAAAGACAGTAAGAAATAGTTTCGTAAACGGACTTTATTTTAAATATTTTAGTGGCAAAAATGTGCTCAGAGCCTCCCTGGGTTATACCGAAAGGGTGTATGATTACAAAGAAGGTGTTTATCCAATGTACTCCAGCTCGAGCTACAGACCTTCCAATGTTAGTACCTTTAGAAAGGGGGAAGTAAAAGTGGGTTACCAAAGATTATTTGGAAGCAAAAAGCTGTCTGCTTATTTTTTTGCGGAACTGAATTACAGTTACTCACAGCAGAAAGGAACTTCCGGCTATTCGTATTATTACGTAGATGCCTTGTATTATGACTACAGATATAATTATACCACCTCAGATTTTTTAATTGAGCGCTCCCAGTTGGGTATTTCCAAAGGGCTTGGATTGCGCTGGAACGTAGTCAGGAGTCTGGTTCTCAATCTGGAGACAAACGTACAATATTATTACTACATGCAGCAGGACATTAAACATTCAACTTACAAACAAAGGGGCTTGGGTTTAAATTTCAGTCCTGTGCAGTTTTCTCTGGGCTTTAAGTTTTAACTTTATACTTCATCCCTGCAAAAGAATTAAATTTTGATCGATCAGGACGCAATACTGGAACGGTGTAAACGAAAAGAAGTGGCAGCCCAGGCTATGCTTTACAATTGGTTAGCGCCTAAGTTGCTTGGATTGTGCATGCGGTATATGCAGGACCGTGATGAGGCAGAGGACGTAATGCAGGATGCTTTTGTCAAAATTTTTACGCAATTGGACGCATTTAGAAAAGAAGGCAGCTTTGAGGGCTGGGCAAAACGTATTGCCGTGAATACAGCTTTAACAGCCTTGAAAAAAAAGAATAAAATTTATTTCGAACGCAATTTAACCATTGTAGAAAGCTATGATTTTACTGAAGAAGAGCAAAATCAGCTGGGACTGGAAGAGATCATGGCTTGTATGCAGTCTCTGCCCGGAGGTTACCGCACTATTGTTAATCTTTTTCTGGTAGAGGGATATTCGCACCGCGAAATCGCCGACACATTAAATATAACGGAGAGCACCAGCAGATCGCAATATGCCAGGGCCAGGCAGGTATTGATGAAATTATTAAAGGAAAAAACGCAGGCTTTGTCCGCTAAAAACGCTTAAAGAAGAAAAATGGAAGAGTTTGAACATATGGATCAACACCTCAAACGATCATTGGATGGTCTGAGTTTTCAGCCTAAGATCACTTCTTTTGACGCGGTATTGAAGAAATTGGAAAAAAGGAAACGCCGCAGATTTTTTTTCTGGTGGTTGATTCCAGGAATTCTGGTTACCGGTGGAGTTCTGGCTTATCTGGGATTAACAACAAGTGACGAACCACTGCACACTGATTTTGTTCCAAAGGCCGCTGCTTTGCAACATGCCGAAACAAAGGTACACTCAAGAACTACAAATGCCTCTGAGACCACTTTAAAAACAGATGGAAATAAATTTACTGCTCAAAAACAAAACATAACCGCATCTCCTCAAGCTACAGTGGTAAAGAATTCACGTAAAAATGCGGTTCAACTTACAAATCAAAATGGTCAAACAAAACATTCGTCACCAATTAACTTAAGTTCATCCGTTTCTTCATCCACTGCGGATTTTTTACCTGAGCTTGAAAACGCTGGTACAAAAGATAACGGCACATCTTCTGAATACTTGCAGTCCGTGAGTTTGCTATTGCCTCTTGAAGAAAAGGAATTGGAACCCGGACAAATTTCTGAGAATGGTGCTGCGCCAGGCAATCAGGATTCTTTGGCAAGAGAAAAGAGGAATAAAAGAATTCAAATTGTATGGGGACTTCACCTGGATCCACAAGCTGGTTCAAACCTGTTTTCATCCAATGCTAATTTGGACTATAATAAAGCCCTTGCAGATAATTACAGCGAGCAGAGATGGAAAAATAATTCACTTAAATTTAATTACCATCTGGGAATCAAAGTGGGGATGATTCTGCGAAATAAATGGGAGTTACTTGCTGGATTTGGATTTCAAAAATTCACAAATTCTGAAAAGGTTACTGCGTTGAACCCTATACCCACTTTTGTAAATAATTACAATCAGGGGCTTGCTGCCGCCAATAACTCTGGTAAAAAAGAAAATATTGTGCCCGCTATTTACGGAAAAACATATACCAATAGTTTCAACTACCTCAGTTATAAGTTGGAGGCTTCCAAATATGTTTCCTGGCGAAAATTTACTAAAATGAAAGTGGGTTTCGGACTCCAGTTGAATCAACTCCTTTGGGCAAATACCATAGTTGTGGACCAAAATAACTACTATTCTTATTACAGCCATACCCGCGGTGGACCACTAAAAAAATGGACGAGTGTGCTGGATCTTAAGTTGGGTTTTATTCACGATTTAAACAGTCGAACTCAATTTCAGTTCTGTCCGGCTATTTTCTGTGCTCCCAACTCCATGTTTGCAAAGAATTATGTTGTAAAACAGAGACCCTTTGGTCTTAGTCTTGAATGTATGCTCTTATTCAAATTGGCTAAGTGATTTTAGGAAGAGTTTTTTATGAGATTTGCGGAGCGTTTTTTTAGTATCTTCGTTACGCCCAATCAGAACTCATGAAAAAAAATGTACTCCTTTCCCTTTTCCTTTTTTTAGCTTGCCAGACTTCCCGTTTATCCGCTCAAATAGACACTTCTTTTTGGTTTGCTGCGCCTTGGGTAACGCCGGATCATTGGTGGAAAGACAATGTTAAACTGCATATTTCAACTTTTGGCGCGCCCTCTACAACCGTTCACCTGCGGCAACCCGCCGCGATTGCTCCTAACAAATACGATACCACATTTGTAATTCCTGCAAACAGCACTTTCGATTATACTTTTTGGAGGGATAAATTAGCTTCCGCCACTAATTTAGGATTTGATTCTCTGGAGACACGTCCGGCAGATCAGGTAGTACCTTACGGTTTGTATCTTTCATCTTCCGCTAATATTACGGTGGTATATGACATAATAACCCGTCCGGTATCTTTTTTAAATCCGGAGACATTTTCCTTAAAAGGAAGAAACGCCCTGGGAACAAATTTTCTTTGTCCTTTACAAACAAAATGGAAAAACCAGACACTCGTAAGCGATTTAAACGGCGACTTAAGCACGACACAACCAAAACAACAAATAAATATTGTAGCAACCCAATCAAACACGGTGGTTTGGATCACTCCAAAATGCAATGTGGTAGGGCATGCTGCCAGCATATCGTATAGTGTTTTATTAACGAATCCCGGGAGTGCCTACACCATTGAAAACGCTACTCAAACCACCACGGTTAGTGGACAGAATCTTTCGGGTACTGCAATAACTTCAGACAAACCCATAGCGGTAACCGTGGCCGATGATTCGGTAAGAAGCCTTACAGGATGTTACGATCTGATGGGAGATCAGATTGTGTCAGTGAACCAGATCGGTAAAGACTATATTGTCATAAAAGGCGCTATGTACACGACAGAGCCGGAAGGAGCTTTTATTGTGGCAAAGGATAATACCACGCAGCTTAGTATTAACGATGGGGTGTCGACAACGAACACTGTCATTAATACAGGAGACACGTACCATTACATTACCACACAATCGCTCACAACCATTCACGCAGACAAAGATATTTATGTATTACATGTTACCGGTTTTGGTTGTGAGTTTGGAGCGGCCCTTTTACCGCCGTTAAATTGTTCCGGTTCAGGTTTAGTGTCCTTTTCAAGAAATACACCACAACGTTTCGCTTTAAATATACTATGCCGGAATGGCGCCCAGGGAACTTTTACACTCAATGGATCAACCACGCTGGTGCCGGCAACGGCGTTTACCATGGCTCCGGGAACAGCAACACTCCCGGGTGGACCTTATTACGGGGCGCAGATCAGTCTTTTCTCAACAACGGTGTTACCGGTTGGTTCCTATACCATTGGTAATAATACGGATGCTTTTGCACTTGGTGTGTTTGATGGAGATTTTGGGTCAGGGGGATTATACCATTACATGACTTCCTTTATGAATGTGGTGGATGTTAAAACAAATACACTTAGTCCGCTGTGTCTGAATTCTACAAATACAATCGCGCTTACGGGTACAGTTTCCGGCGTAGACAATACAGGTGTGTGGACCAGTGCAAATGGAACAGGAACGTTTGCTCCGTATTCTTCCACACTTAATACAATTGCATGCACTTATTCTTTATCAGTTGCCGATACACTTTTAACCAGTATGAAGTTTTATTTGAATTCAACCGGAAGTTGCAGACCTATAAAAGATTCTGTAGTTATTTTTTTAAGCCATCAACCCCACATTACCGTAAGTGGTAATATGAGTGTGTGTAAAAATAATCTTTCGGCCATTTCTTTAACGGCGGGTGTTACAAATGCAGCGAGTGGATCCTGGTCTGGAGGAAATGGTGGTGTTTTTAGCTCACCTGGATTAAACACCACTTACAGCCTTTCGCAATCGGATACAACCCTCAGCAGTCTTGTGTTTACCATCACTTCTCAGTCGCCGATGCCGGGCTGCTCCAATGTTTCAAAAACGGTTACACTCACTTTGTTGAAGCCTGCTTCTGTAAATGCGGGTACGAATATAGTGGTGTGCGGTAAAACAGTTCCGGGTATCTCCTTAAGTGGTTCTGTAACAGGAATAAGTAATACTGGAATATGGTCAACAAGCGGAAGCGGGAGCTTTCTTCCCTCTCCAACCGCTCTTACAAACAATTACCTTTTTAGTTCTTCTGATTTGTTGTCAACGCTTATTGTATTTACCTTGACATCTACCAATAACGGATTGTGCTTGAGCGTAAACGATGTATTAAGCGTTCAGCGGGATACGGCTTCTGTTTCCATACTTTCTAATTCCACATCTATTTGTTCCGGAGCAACAGTAACTATGACGGCTCATGGCACTCCAAATTATCTCTGGAGCACTGGTGCAACTGGTTCTGTTATTGCAGTGAGTCCCTTAACCAATCAAACATATTCGGTGATGGGAACAAGCTCTTTGAACTGTAACTCCTCAGCCAGTGTGAACGTAACAGTGTACCCACTCCCAACAGTAACAGCCGTTTCAGATCATTCGCTTATTTGCCTGGGAGAATACGCTAATTTGAATGCCTCTGGAGCTAACACGTATTACTGGATCAACATCCCTGCCACAACAAATTCTGTAACGGTTTCACCGGGCATTTCAACTTCTTACACCCTTGTAGGAACTAGCATATATGGTTGTACAGATACAACTCGTATTGAGGTGAACGTAGACCTCTGTTCCGGCTTTAAGCTAACGAATCCGGACACTCAGGGCTTTTCTGTTTATCCGAATCCAAACAAGGGTGAGTTTGTGGTCAGATCAGAAAATACAATAGAGCTGAGTTTGCTAAACGAACTTGGTCAGCTCATACGTCATATTGAACTTTCTTCAGTAAACGGATTTAAGGTGTCCTTCTCGGATCTTGCTGCAGGAATTTATATTTTACAAGCCCAGGTCAATGGCCGTCGCGTAAATCAGAAAATAAGCGTTACAAAGGATTGAGGTTTTATAGGACGGGACTTCTTAAATGTTAAAACCCCGTTTTAGTCTTGCCGGAACAATTGCTTACCGGAAAAATGCATTAAATTTGGTATACTAATTACCTGATTATTTATTTAGAATTTTCATAACCATGCACACACGTTTTACCCCAACGAAACTTTTTAGTTTTCTTTTGGCCTGTTTGCTAAAAGTAACAGTGGTTTCATCCCAAGGTGGTTTTACAGGTTTAGGACCTAACTATTGTGCCTACTCGCCAACCGTGCAATTGACACCAACTACTGCCGGTGGTTTTTTTTCCGGGCCAGGTGTAAGCGGTAACGTGTTTGATCCTGCTCTGGCAGGTCCAGGGACCCACACCATTTCCTATGGATTGTGCTCTTCAAGTTATTCTGTCTCTGCGGGCACTTACTCTCCCTACAGCTCTTCCGGCAGTGGTGGAAGCGGTGGCGGTGGTGGTGGTGGGGAAGGAAGTTCTGTTTTGCTGGGAGACGATCAGGTAAGTTCCAGTTCTTTTCCGATTGGATTTAATTTTACTTATTTCTGCAATACGTATAGTACCTTTTACATAGGCTCTAATGGGTTCATCACTTTTTCGTCTGGACAATCGCAAGGTTGTTGTTCCGGCCAGGTGTTGCCGAATACCGCCTCACCAAACAATATGATTACGCTCACCTGGGCAGATTGGGATCCGGGTGCTGGCGGAACAATTACTTATACAACGGTTGGGGTAAGCCCTAACCGAAGGCTCATTGTCACTTTTGCTAACGTTCCGCATTTCGCCACTTCCATTGGGATTCTGTCAGCCCAATTACAACTTTACGAAACAAGTAACATTATTGAAGTTCATACGACGTCTATGGTGCCAAATTCAAGTGGCCATACCATGGGGATAAAAGACCTAACAGGCGCAAACGCCTACGTGGTAACAGGTAGAAATTCTACAAATACCTGGACTGCCACAACAGAAATGTACCGTTATACGCCTATGCCAGGTTGCATAAGTACACAAACAACTTATGTGAGTCCGGCTACTGTTCCGGTTTCAGGAAATAATTTTGTATGCTTTGGTTCTTCCACCGCGCTTACGGCATCTGCTAACACAAGCTATACCTGGAGTACGGGTTCT
>CAZMHW010000009.1:0-4729 GCA_964566105.1 uncultured Akkermansia sp. | reverse complement strand
TCCACAACCACATATTCTGTGTCCGGAACCAATAACTTTGGCTGTGTTGCTAATTCCGCCATTACGGTAACCGTTAGTACATTGTTACCTACAGTTACGGCTGTTGCCAGTAACACCACAAATGGAATCTGTCCTGGTAATACCCTTAGTCTGAATGCTTCCGGCGCTTTAAGTTACACATGGACCGGCGGTGTGACCAATGGTGCTCCCATCAGTCCATCGGTGAGTTCAACATATACCGTTACGGGAGCCAACGGTTGTGGAACGTCTACAGCAGCCATTTCCGTATCCATACATCCGATTCCACTGGTGACGGCAAGTGCTACTTCACCCTCCATTTGTTCGGGAGCCTCAGTGTCCTTAATTGGCGGTGGAGCCAACACCTATACCTGGGCGAACAGTATTGTAAATGGGGCGGCCATTACACCAACCCTGACAAATTCATATTCCGTAACGGGAACGAGTGCCTTAGGTTGTACGGCCACAGCCGTAACTACAGTGGTAGTGGTGTTAACTCCAACTCTCGCACCCATAGCTTCTCCGGCTTTAATGTGTATCGGATCCAGTGCCACTCTTACATCCTCGGGCGCCAGTAATTATACCTGGATACCCGGAAATGTCACAACAGCTTCGCTTGTAGTAACTCCAACCATCACTACAACCTATACCTTAACAAAATCAAACGCGAATTGTGTCAAGACCCGAACCCTCACGGTGACGGTTAATCAATTACCAACTGTTATGGCTATTGCAGCACCCACACTGGTTTGCTCCTTAAATACCGCTACGTTGGCAGCCGGTGGCGCCAGTACCTATACCTGGACGGCACCTGGATTTACCACCACAGGATTTGCCCCTATTGTAAGTCCGATGGTGAGTACAATTTATACCCTTACAGCTTCCGACGGCACCTGTGTGAATACCACAACCGTTGCTTTGGCAGTTGATCCAAACCCAACCTTATCTATTGTTGCGAGTTCTTCAGTGCTGTGTGCCGGACAATCAGCTACGCTTACAGTGAGCGGCGCCACGAATTATTCCTGGACACCCGCTTCTTTAAGTGGTTCGGTTGTTACTGTTTCGCCCAATGCCCCAAGTTCTTACGCGGTGTCTGGTGTAAATTCGTTTGGCTGCTCCAGCAGTGTTTCGCAGATTGTTTTGGTGAACCCACTACCGCAAGTAACTGCTATAACCAACAAAACACTGGTATGTGCCAACGGGGCTGCCACACTTACAGCAACGGGCAGCGCCAATTCCTACAGTTGGAGTACCGGCATCATCAACCCAACTGTGATGGTAAATACTCCTGCAACCACGGTGTACAGCGTCACCGGGTCAAATACCCTTACCGGGTGCAGCAAAACGAATACGGTATTGGTATCAGTTTTTGTTCCGGCTTTTGCTGCAAGTGCAAACACGGCAGTATGTATTGGGGGAGCAATTACTTTGACGGCATCTGGCGCGGTAAGTTATACCTGGAGTACCGGTGTCCCTTTTCCGAGTTGTGTTGTTTCACCTACTGTGCCAACCACCTATACTGTGAGTGCTACCAGCAGTAGTAATAACGTAAGCTGCATCAGTTCAACGGCTATTCAGGTAACCATAAGTCCAAACCCTACGGTAACAGCCGTTTCCAATAAAACACTTGTATGTAAAGGAGATAAGGCAATTTTAACAGGTCTTGGCGCTGTTACCTATACCTGGAGTAATGCCGCGGTTGGAACCACGGTGCAGATCTCGCCTTCCGCAACTACAAATTATACGGTGCAAGGTACAGATGCTAACGGTTGTTTAAGTACCGGAACCATACAGGTGAAGGTGTCGAACTGCAATGGAATTGACGAATTGAATGGAACCCCGGATCCGGGACTGGTTATTTATCCGAATCCGAGCAGCGGTGATTTTGTTATTCAGTCCTCCGGAGATCTGAATTTAGTTCTGGTAAATGAACTCGGACAGATAATTATGCCTGTAACTCTTTCGGCTTCGAATAACCACACTGTTCAGGTAAAAGCCATTGCTAATGGAATTTATTTTATCACGGGAACTGAAAGTAATTCGGCTATCAACAAGAAAATTATTGTTAACAAATAAGCTGGATGAATTATTAAAAGAGGAGACGATTATTTTAGTTTCGCTTCCTCTTTGTTTTTGAGTCCCTTGTAACTCATCAGTTTTACTTTGATAGAGCCCACTACAATGGGTGTTTCCACGTAGATAGGGATTTTATTTTTGTCGTTGCTCACCCATACCGTCATGCCTTCTCCTTTCTTAAAAATGGAACCCTCCACCAACAAAGGACTAAACTTGATGCAATTGTAAGTGCCAAGTTCTTTCGAAGTAAACACTTCCTTCCCAAGGTAACGCACGTAAATGGGATAAAGTTTTCCGTCCAGTAAAAGGGAAATACTCACGGTGTCATTTATTTTACAGTGTGAATAATCGATGTTTCGGGCATAATAAATCGCAGTTAACACATCGATGCTGCAGGAGCCGATTTTAAGAGTGTCGGTGGCAACGGGTTTACTCCCGCGGGTAATAATGGTGTAAGCTTTTTTAGCCGCATTGTTGAACAAGTATGTATGTTGGTCTTTTTTGTTCCCCTCATGGATGTCCGCGTGAAATTTAACAGGACGGAAAGATTCTGAATCCACGTAAGTTTCAAACACATCCCTTACTTTAAAAAACCAATCGTATTTGGGATAGGTACTTCCGCTTCCGGTTAGCAAATAACAGTTTCGTCCATTCCATCTGGAAGAGCTTACTTTAAAGGAGGCGAAGGCGGATTCCAGCCAAATAGGCCCCCAGTTGTAATTCACTTTAAAGTTTAATTCTTCCCCGGAACTGAAGGCAGAGTTTTTAATAGAGCAATCGTTCTGGCAATGAACCAGACCGGTGCAGGTAACAAGTATACCTAAAAACAGAACCTTGAGATAGGTCATTGGATTGAATCCCACATTAGGAACGACTAAAAATACACAAAAGATCTCAATGGATGTTCTTCCTACGAATTCCGTTTACCCGTTATTGTAACCTTTTTAATAGTGGGGACTCTAATCTGATATATAAACCATAAATCAGTAAAAAATGAAAAAAGTACTTTTCACCGCATGCGTTATACTTATCGTAGGTGACGCCTGTAAATCAAAAAACACGGCTGCAACCACCGACAGTGCAAATTTAGCTCTTGACAACCAGCTGGCCGCAGTTAAAACCAGGTTTCCAAATGTTACCAGACAAGAACTGCAAAAAGGGCAGGCCGTTTATACCGGAGCCTGCACAAAATGCCATGCTCCTAAAAATGTTACGGCATACACGGAACCCCGCTTGCTCGAAATAGTTGACGTCATGGCAAAAAAAGCCGAAATAAGTCCGGAAGAAAAACAGGCCCTCATTCGTTTTGCAGTAGGGGTGAGGGCAACTTCAAAATAATCTTATTAATTTTAAACGATGGCGAACATAAAAGAATTTGAGAACTATTCGGATAGTGAAATCATCGGAAAAATCCTGGAAGGAGAGTTTCCTTTGTATGAATTGCTCATCCGGCGAAATAATCCTTTTTTGTATAAAACAGGCCGAGCTTATGGTTACAGTCATGAAGATACCCAGGATCTCATGCAGGAAACCTTTATCAGCGCTTACACGTCTCTTTCAAAATTCGAAAAACGTGCTCAGTTTAAAACCTGGCTCATTCGAATTATGCTGAATAAATGTTATCACCACTACCATAAATCTGCTTTTAAAAACGAAATAGCAGGAAGTATGAGTATTCATGAAAAAGCAAGACCCATGTATTCTGATTCTAAACACAACGATCCAAACAAACTACTCTTGAACAGGGAATTGAGTCACGTAATAGAAAATTCTCTGGAGAAAGTGCCTGTGGAATACCGCCTTGTATTTTCCCTGCGCGAAATGAATGGCTTAAACCTCGCGGAAACCGCCGAAATACTCAATATCAGCGAAGTCAATGTTAAAGTGCGCCTGCACAGAGCAAAAGCCATGCTGAGAAAGGAAATCGAAAAAGTATATTCGGTAGAAGAGCTGTTTGAGTTTAACCTGGTGTATTGTGACGCTATGGTTAACCGGGTTATGCGTGAAATTTCCGGACTACGGGAATCTGATACAAGGCATTAAGCCCCATAGAAGGCGATCAGATCTCCTTTTAGTTTTAAAGGATCTGTGTAATACACCGTTTTTTGTCCCGCGCGCACAATAGCCCCATACATGTTTTTTGGATTCACTTTTTTTACGTCGATGATTTTGGCGAAATAACTGGTGTCTTTTTTAAAAATGGATTTCCAAATGGAAAAACGCGCCACTTCACCCGAAGGCAATTGAAGGTCAAATGTCTCTACCATGATGTATTATTTAAGGGGTAATACGAAGATAAAGTAATTCCGGAAATAATTCCTAATTGTCTGAAAGGAAGCTGCTTAATGTTAAAGCAGAAGAGATACTATATTTCGTAGCAAACGAAAGCTATTTCCTGTGGTATCTTAGCCTTGAGATTTTAAGCGCCATGCTGGTAGATAAAGATGAATTCATAAAAATGTCCCTGACTCAAAAAACGGAGCAACTCTGGAACTATGGTGAGTTTATTTCAGAGAAAGTGTATTACGATAATAACATCAGTTTGTTTTTGCTGGGTAATTTTTTAGTGGAGTTATTTTTTAACAGGGTGCACAAAGAAATCGTGGGTATTGAGATCCAGGAAAATAGTCAGATC
>CAZMHW010000008.1:0-23194 GCA_964566105.1 uncultured Akkermansia sp. | reverse complement strand
GTATATGCAGGGCCCTGGATCCGTACAGCAAATAATCCCGAACTGGGTGCCTATGCATTTGCTGAATTTCCGGTAAGTGCAGGTCTGCTACAAGCACTCGTTGTGTATCCCAATCCCGCAAAAGATCAACTGGAAGTGTTTGTAAACGGAAGTTCCCCTGACGGCCTTCAGATGTTTGACAGTGAGGGGAACCTGGTTATGAGTTACAAAAGCAAAAAAAAACGTTATACGCTAGATATTTCAGGCTTACATAAAGGAATTTATTTTGTTAAGGTTCTTTTCGGAGAAACTTACCATACAAAAAAAATCGTGGTGGAATAACTACACCACCTGAATGAATTGGAATCTGTGGGAAATTTTAAAAAGAAAAGGATACTAATTCTTAGCCGCTAAAAAAACTTCTTTGGCTGTTTTAATCGCCACGGCGTTATATTTCTTCTCCATATAAGACAGTACTTTTTCAAGTACTTCTTTGCTTTGAATATCGAGCAGGTTAATTTCTTTGGCAAAAACTTCGTTTACCGCGAGATCTTTAATAGCACGTACTTGTTTTGGTACCGACCCGAAAGCCACTTCGATGCGACGCTCTTCGTAAAGCGCGTTAAACTGCTCGGCGCGGCTCGTAATAATCTCTTCACACTTTACAATTTCGTTTTTACGTAATTGCAAATTGGCTTCCGCCTGTTGTCTTAAAGAGTTAATATCAATGTAATTTACCTGTGTACTTTTCGCAACTGATTCCGCCACATTAGCAGGCACACCCAAATCAATAATAACTTTACGTGAACTGCCGTTACGTTTTAATTTCGTATAAACTTCTTCGGTAATAATAGGTTCCGAACTGGCGGTACACACCACCAACACATCAAAACCCTCTTCAAAGTTACTGAGCTCAGATAATTCATAGGCCTTTCCATTTAAAAGTTTGGCGAGCTTTTCAGCGTTTTGTAAGGTGCGGTTAAAAATGGTGAAATTGGCGAATTTATGTTTTTGAAAATAGTTGGCCAAAATGGTATTGGTCTCCCCGCTTCCAACAAACACAATACGGGCCTCGTTCTTAATACCCAACTGACGCAATTGGCGATAAGCCAGTGACGCAACGGATACAGGATTTTTGGCGATATCTGTATTGGTATAAATATCTTTGGCGGTCTCAATGGTTTGTTTGATTAACAAGCGAATAAAATCACCTGTTAAACCCAACATGTTGCAAAAATCGTAAGACTTTCTCACCTGAGTTATAATCTCACGCTCCCCTACAACTAAGGATTCCAGTGAAGAAGCAACTTTCAGAATATGCTCTACCCCTTCCGGACCTTCGTAAATTTCAGCCCCTTCTGATAGAGCCCTGGTTTCCTGTTCGGTTAAACGACTGTTTAAGAACAAAGTCAGGTCCTTAATAAACCCCCTGTTTAACTCCACAGCCGATTTAAGGAAAATCTCAATCCGGTTGCAGGTAGTTAAGAACATCAATTCTTCGAAACCAAAATTGATCTTAAGCGCACCCAAAACGTTACTTTGCTCATCCTGAGACAGATGCAACTTGCCAATAAGCTCCAGAGGCAGATTTTTATGGGTAAAGGCTATGACTTTAAATGCTTCCAATTGATACCGCAAATATGGTATTTATACCCAAATAAAATGTCATCAGATTGTCATAACACAACTAACATGATGAAAGTCAGCCTTTATTAAAAACGGCTTTTGCTCTAAAACCCTTGTTAATGCTCAAAAAAAAGAGAACCTGGTGGTTCTCTTATACGGGTATATACATTTCTAAATGACCTTAATCATCCGTTGGTTCAGGAGCCAATGTTGGTTTGGCTTTCTTAGCCTTAATAAGGTTTGGCCAAAGAATATTGATTAATTCGCCATGCACCGATACCATACTTTTGCTGATACCATTCACGATGGTTACATTTTTATCGGAATTGTTTTTCCAGGTGCGTTTTACTTCTTCGTGAGAGCCATCGCTCAAAAGAATGTAGAATTTAACCACCATACCGCCTTTTACTTCCACTTTGCCATTGTGGCAAATAGCTTTGGCTCCCTGGCGGTTGCTGATAATCACGTCGTCATAAACCCCATCTTTCACTACTTCCGCTCCACGGTCTTCAAATTTAGCCGCCCATTTGTTATAACAATTTAATTCAGTTTGTTTTTCGGCTTGCGAAAAAACGTTTAAGGAAACAAAAAGGCCACTGAGTAGAATTAGTTTTTTCATGTTTTAATTTAATTAGTCTAATAATCGCCTAAAATAAATGCCCGCAGAAGCCGATTTAATATCTTTGAGCTAAATTAGGTTTGTTTATTGTAAGTAATCAAACCTACAAAAAAAATTAAAAACTCAAAAATTAAAATTCGGTTTAAATTGGTTAATTTGCATTTATGTTGGTTAAGACATTTGGATACGCGGTTCAGGGGATAAACGCCACCAAAATTACGGTAGAAGTGAGCATTAGCACCGGGGTAAATTTTCTACTGGTGGGTTTGCCGGATAACGCGGTCAAAGAGAGTCAACAACGCATAGATACCGCACTGAAACAACACGGTTACAAAATTCCCGGAAAAAAAATAACCGTAAATATGGCTCCCGCCGATATCCGTAAAGAAGGTTCGGCTTACGACCTTACCATCGCTATCGGCATTTTGGCCGCCAGTGAACAGATCGCCGCAGAAAAAACAAACGACTATGTCATCATGGGAGAGCTGGCGCTGGATGGCGAATTGCGCTCCATTAAAGGCGCCCTGCCCATTGCCATAAAAGCCCGCCAGGACGGATTCAAAGGTATTGTATTGCCCGCTCCAAACGCTATGGAAGCCGCTGTTGTAAACGGACTCGAAGTGCGTTACGCCAGCAATATCAAACAGGTTATTGACTTTTTTAACGATACGGAAGATTTGCCGAAAGCGGAAATCAATCTGGACGAAACTTTTCTAAATAAAGTAGAATCGGTTGAATTTGATTTTGCGGACGTAAAAGGACAGGAAAATATAAAACGCGCACTCGAGATAGCCGCCGCAGGTGGCCACAATGCCATTTTAATTGGCCCCCCGGGTGCAGGTAAAACAATGCTCAGCAAACGCCTGCCAAGTATCTTACCGCCTCTTACTTTAGAAGAAGCTCTTGAAACTACCAAGATACACAGTGTGGCCGGAAAGACCGGACGTATCGGGAGTGGTTTGGTTACCTCCCGTCCCTTTCGCACTCCGCACCATACCATTAGCGACATTGCCCTGGTAGGTGGTGGCAATAACCCACAGCCGGGCGAAATAAGTCTGGCGCACAACGGGGTGTTGTTTCTCGACGAATTACCGGAGTTTAAAAGAACCGTACTGGAAGTGATGCGTCAACCCATCGAAGACCGTGTGGTTACTATTAGTCGTGCTAAATTCAGTGTTGAATACCCGGCCAGTTTTATGTTGATCGCCAGCATGAACCCCTGTCCCTGCGGTTACTACAACCATCCTGAAAAAGAATGCGTGTGCGCTCCCGGAATTGTACAAAAATACCTCAACAAAATAAGCGGCCCACTTTTAGACCGTATCGATCTTCATATTGAAGTAACCCCTGTTCCTTTTAACGAACTCAATAAGCAACAAGTATCAGAATACAGCAAAGACATTCGTGCGCGTGTTATCAATGCCCGGCTATTGCAAAGCGAACGTTACGCACATGACAAACAAATTCACTGCAATGCGCAAATGCGCACCAGTCATCTTAAAACCCATTGCCAGTTAACCGACGTGGGTAACGAACTGCTTAAAAATGCCATGGAGCGATTGGGATTAAGTGCCAGGGCATACGATCGTATTTTAAAAGTAGCGCGCACCATAGCAGATCTGGATAATTCCAAAAATATAGAAACCAATCACATTGCCGAAGCCATACAATACCGTAGTCTTGACAGAGAAGGCTGGGCAGGATAATTTAATTTGAAAAATAAAAGCATAATCGGATTTCTGTTTATACTGTGCCTGCCCTATTTTTCGGCAGCTCAGATAAACAAAGCAAAATTTCAGAGCGATTTTTTCAAAGCCAGCGCGCGCACCAAAGTACGACTCATCGGCTCTATTCCTTTTGCCGAGATAAAAGAAATATATCCCTATATCAAAGACACTCTCGACGCGATTAAAAAAAACGTTTATCAACAACCTTTAGCATCGACCAAAGATTTGCGGTTCCTGTTCGATAAAATAGATGCGGAAAGAGAGATCTTTAACCAGAATTACGGTAAATCTATTTTCATTCTCGACGAAGCACTGAGGCATACCGCTTCGAATATAGACGATACCCTCACCTGCCTGTCGATGCTCAAAAACGTGTTCGTTAAGATAAAAAACGTAAACCGCGCCTTTGAGATTCAGCATATTCTCGAAAACAAATGGTCACGAAAAAGCGACACTGTGAACATTGACTTTGGTCTGAACAAGAGCTACCTCTATCACATGCTGGGCTTTAAATATGAAGCCGTTAAGGAACGGAGAAAAGAATTTAACACAAGCCACGAAAAAGGCGACACCATTGTAGAAGTAAATTTCTGTAACGACATGGGCGTGTTTTTTAACCGACAGAAACAGTCAGACAGCGCCCTCACGTATTTTCTACGCGCCAGGTATCTGCTCTCTAAAAAGAAAGTAGAGGCCGGCAGGGAATCTTATTACAACTTTTACAAGGGTCTCATAGATGGCAATCTGGGCTTGAGTTATTTTAACATGGGCAGGATCAATGAAGCAATTCCCCTTTTAAGGCGCGACGCCTATTACAGCGTCAAATCAGAATCCTATGAAAGCGCGTTTAACAGCAACCTCATCCTGATGGAGTGCTACATTGAGTTAAAAAATCAGACACTGGCAGAGCGCTACCGCGATTCGACACTGGCTCTTTTTTATGCAAAGCTGCATGCGCCCAATAATTTAAAATTAAAATTGCTCCCTGTTCTGGCAAAATATTACACCTTTATTAACGACTACAAAAAATCAAATAGTATTTACCGCGAGTACTTTAAAATGAACGACAGCATTCTGCTATTCGAGAAAGAGCGCGACATCATTAATCAGGGGCTTTCTTTTAACATCGAACAGCGGGAACTTGCTTACAATGAACAGGAATCGCGCTTAAAACAAATTCAGATTGAGGAAGCCCGGCAGAAATCTTACCGCGCCACCCTCATTGCCGGAGTACTAATACTGTTGCTCATTATCTTTTTTCTGATCGCCAATAACCGCCGCTTTAAACGCCGTGAGACACAGCTCTCCATTAAAAACAAACAGATTCAGGTTCAAAATACCCAGATAGAACAATCTCTCAAGGAAAAAGAAGCGCTTATCAAGGAAATTCATCACCGTGTAAAAAACAACTTACAGATTATTACCAGCATGTTGAATCTGCAAATTGGTAAAATTGAAGACGAAAAAACAGAGAGTATTTTTTTCGAAGCCAAACAGCGCATCAATGCCATTGCCCTTACCCACCAGATGTTGTATCAGAAGACAACAATTTCAAACATTAATCTGGTAGAATACATTGAAACGCTGGTGCGACAAATTGAAGCCACCATGTCGTCGCCAAAAATAGAAATTGTAACCAAGCTTACGCCTACCAAAGAACGCCTCACCATCGACGGTGCGGTTCCTCTTGGCCTGATCATTAACGAACTTCTCACAAATTCTTATAAACACGCCTTTCCAAAAAGTCAGAAAGGAATTATTACAGTATCGCTTACAGAACACGGAGATTTTTTTACGGTAAGTGTAAGTGACAATGGCGTTGGATTACCAGAGAATTTTGATCAGTCCGAAAGCAAAACACTGGGGATGGAACTTGTTTTTATTTTAGTGGAACAACTGGACTCCAAACTGAAAGTTGAAAAAAACAATGGAAGCTCCTTTAGTTTCGATATTAAAAAACACGACTAATTTTATTTAAAGATTTATTCCCTTGAAAGAAGTTAACCAGATATTACTCGATTTAAAAAGAAGAATTTTTAAACCCATTTATTTTCTAAACGGTGAGGAAGCGCATTACATAGATGTGATCAGCGACTACATTGAAAAAAATGTACTGGAAGAAGCGGACAGGGAGTTTAATCAAACGGTAGTGTACGGTAAAGACACAGATCTTGTAAGTATCCTGGGAATGGCCAAACAGTTTCCCATGATGAGTGAATACAATGTGGTGATTGTGAAAGAAGCACAGAATTTAAAGGAACTTAACAAAAGCGCTGGTTCCGACGATGAAGGCTCTGCCAGCAAATCGGGAGCAAACGGTGCCTCTCAACAATTTTTAAATTACATTCTGAACCCCCAACCCAGTACGATCCTGGTATTTGCCTACAAATACAAATCACTCGACAAACGAAGCGCTATTGCAAAAGCACTGCAAAAGAACGCGGTTTTTCTCGAAACAAAAAAACTATACGATAACCAGGTACCCGAATGGATTAACGAATACGTTAAGGAAAAAAAATACACCATTGGTCCAAAAGCCACGCTGTTAATGTCTGAATTTTTGGGAAACGACCTGAGCAAGATCTCCAATGAAATAGATAAACTGCTCATCAATCTGCCAACAGGCAAAGAAATTACCGCCGAATTAATTCAGGACAACATCGGCATCAGTAAAGACTACAATGTGTTTGAATTACAGGACGCTCTCGCTAAGAAAGATATTTTAAAAGCCAACCGCATCATCAATCATTTTGCCGCAAATGAAAAAGATAATCCGGCGGCACTGGTGCTTATTTCTTTGTATGGTTACTTTAGCAAGATTCTTAAATATCATTTTTTACCTGATAAGAGTAAATTCGCCGCGGCACAGGCACTGGGTGTCAATCCCTTTTTTGTTGACGGTTACGCGAAGGCCGCTTTAAATTACAACTCTTCTAAACTCAAACAGGTATTTTCTTATTTGAAAGAGTGTGACCTTAAATCAAAAGGAGTAGATAACAGCGGTGTTCCTTACGGAGAACTATTAAAGGAATTGGTATTCAAAATAATGCACTAACATCCCGGCAGGCTTACAACAAACCGGAAAATGGGTAAGCAGATCGGCCCCAAAATGTAAACGTTTCCGATTTTTTCTTTCACATTATTTCACAGGTTACTTTTTTTATTTGAGTGTATAAATAAAAAAATCCATCCTATGAGCGTTTCACAAAAATGCTCTGTTACACAGCAGCTGCGTAACAGAGTGGACATTATCTTGTCCGAAAAATCATTTCTAATAGTGTTTCTTATCACCTGCCTCTCACTTTATGCCTGTGGCCCCTCCAAAGAAGAAATGGAATACCGGGAAAAATCTGCACTAATCTCCAAAACACTGACTGATTCATTTCCCACTCTCACAACCGATACTGTAAATGGCATCACACATAATTTTGTACGTGAGGCGCGTGTAAAATGTAAGGTTAGTAATGTTCTTGTTGCTGGAAAACAAATTGAGGACCTGGTAAAAAAACACCTGGGCTATGTTTCAGCAGGTGAATTAAATTCGGTTATTACCGGCAGTGAACGTATTCAGTTCAAAAAAGACTCTGTCCTGAATGTGAACCACTATGAAAGCACCAACACGTTCACATTGAAAGTTCCCAATAAAGAATTGGACACCGTTCTGCAATGCATCAGTGACCTGGCGGTGTTTATTGATCGCCGTCAAATAAGTGCCAACGATGT
Source organism: uncultured Akkermansia sp. (assembly GCA_964566105.1). Classification (GTDB taxonomy): domain Bacteria; phylum Bacteroidota; class Bacteroidia; order B-17B0; family Aurantibacillaceae; genus Aurantibacillus. The sequence goes on along the minus strand of CAZMHW010000008.1, from coordinate 15,520 downwards.
TAAAATGGATCTTTATGTAAACGAGCAGGCGCGTGCCCGTTACGGTCATTATAAAAAGAAGTTAGAGAAACAACTGGTATCCGGTTCAGGAAAATTAAATCAACTGGTCGCTGCCGAAGAAAATCTTCTTGAAAAGCAGTCTCTGTCGGATCAAGCTTACATGGCTTCTTACGAGTTAGTGGAGAAGGTAAACTACAGTACTATTCTGGTGGATTTATACCAGGCTCCGGCCATTGAAAAAGAAGTTGTACCGGTGAGTCCAACGGTTGATCCTTATACACCCTCTTTTACAGAAAATCTAAGCCATTCGTTTTTTACGGGATTTGAAATGCTCGGCCTGACAGTTCTGTTCTTGATTAAATGCTGGGGACTTATTTTACTTGCTGTTGTTTTGGTTATGCTGTATAGAAAGACAAAATCAATTGCTGTAAAACACAAAACCAAACTATGAGCAAAAAAAAAACCCTTTCCTTAAGGAAAGGGCTTCTATAAAATTGGATGAAATTATTGTTTTACAACTTTAATCACTTCAACTGCATTTTCAGATTGAATTTTTACATAATAAATACCGTTAGCAAGACCGTTAATGTTAACATTAACAACTTCGTTGTTGCTGGTATTTGTCATGATCACTCTACCTGTAAGGTCAGTTACTTCGATAGTTTTAGCTGAGTTATTGTTTAACTCTACGCTGAATAATCCTGAAGTAGGGTTAGGGTACACTTTCACACCACTTAAAGTAGTAGTAATTTGGTTAATACCAGTACACTCAGAAACATTCTGAACGTAAGTAGTTACACCTGAGCAGCCATTAGCGTTAGTACCTGTTAAAGTATAAGTAGTAGTTGAGTTAGGACTAACAACTGCCTGAGCAGCCTGGATAAACAATGTGTTAGCAGCCCACTGGAAGCTTACCACACCTGTACCACCACCTGTTAAGGTTACTGATTCGCCTTTGCACATTTGAGCTTGGTCAGGCGCGTTACTTGAAACTGTTACAGTTGGATTAGGGTTTACAGTAATTTGAACTGTTCCGTTGCTTGTACAATTGTAAGCGTTAGAACCTAATACTGTGTAAGTAGAAGTAGTATTAGGAGTAACTGTAATCATCGCGTTATTAGAAGCATTGCTCCAGGTATATGTGTTAGCACCGTATGCAGTTAAGATTGCAGATTGCCCTGCACACACCACTGGTTTGTTGGTATAAGCGATGATGTTCGGGCTAGGATTAACGGTTACCATTTGAGCTTGTACAGTAGAACTACATCCACTTAAGCTGCTTGTACCAACTACTGAGTAGAAAGTATTTACATTCGGGCTATCAGAAATAGTAGAACCGTTAGCACCGGTACTCCATGTGTAAGTATCAGCACCTGTAGCAGTTAAACTCACCGCGTCTCCCTGACAGATAGTTTGGTTACTTACACTTAAACCAACAGATGGTGAGTTAAGTGTACATGGAGCGATAACTTGTAAATCATCCCATGATAAATACTGCGTACCATAGCTACCGTTACTAGTTGCTCTTACCACAATATAATAAATACCTGATGAAGGTACTGTAAAGGTATTAGACAACGATTTATAAATAGGACTTGCGGCAGGGCTTTGAGAAGCAATGGTCACTAAACCGGTAGTTGCCTGGCTGGTACCATAAAGTATAGAAAGATCTGTAACGTTAGTATAACCGTAATATTCTGTAGTAAACCACAGAGAAGCAGAATAAGTAACACCTGCGTTTAACTGAATACCGTTACTGTAGAAATAATTACTTCCTGTTACATAGTAGGTATAGAAAGCGGCAAACTTGTTACCTGAATGCGCTTGTCTGTTTGCGCTTGCAGCATTGATGTAAGTTTGTGTTTGGCTAGGAACGTTGCTAGCAACCCATGAACAGTTTGGCAATTTGTTGTTTGAAGTAATTCCTTCAAATGTTTCAAGGTATGGAACAGAACTTGTAATTACACCGGAAACCATTACTGAATTAGAGACAGCAGTTACCGAGCTAGTTGAATTCGTACAAGTAATTACAGCTTGATACCAGGTATTTGCTGTTAAGCTTGGTGTAGTGTAAGCAGTGTTTGTTCCACCAGTGATAGAAGTCCAAGGACCAACCGGAGAAACAGTTGAAGATTGCCATTGGTAGCTAATACCAATTACAGTGTAAGAACCGCTTAAGTTAAGTTGGGCCGTAGAATTAGGGCAAATTGAAGCAGATGGAGCAACTACAGTGTTAGAACCCGGTGTACCTGAACAAGGTGTTGGGGTAATAATCTGAATGTTGTAATCTTCTACTTCACCCCAGGTTGGACTGGTACATGGCGTAGAAGGGATACCACTTTCCATAGCCGTAACACGCATACGTGTAAAACCAGGAGTGGCAGTAGCAGGGATAGTGATGTTACCCGCGTTGATTAATGTTCCCGCAATGGCGAAAGTAGTGTAGGATGAAGTCCACACTTGCTCGCCCGGATCGGTAAATAAACCGTTTTGATTGTAGTCAATCCAAACGCGCACATATCCGCCGTAAGCGAAACTGTTACACTGACCTACAGTTACAGTAAGAGGGTAAGAAAAACCCTGAACCATAATTGGCGCTGTAACCAAAGTGGTGTAATCTGAGTACACGTTAATAACAGAACCAGGACCGCCAGTCTGAGCACAAGAACTGGTGTTGCTCATGGAGCCGAAGGAAACGTTAAAGATCTCGTCATCGTTAGAAGAACCTGTAGTAGGTAAGCAATAAGATTGCGCCCCGGATTTGAGCGAAACCAAACTTAGTAAAACGATAAAAAATTTAAATGCATTGTAAGTTTTTTTCATGTTTTTTGGTTTTTGAGGTTAATTAGTAAAAACAAATATATTAAATTAATTCAATAATGCAATAAAAATTTAACGTTTAGCTTATTTATTCGCAACATAGATTTAACTATAAAGACTTATAACAAAAAAGATTTTCTATTGAATTAAATTTGATTTAGATCAATGTTTTAACAAAAGAAGTTTCGGTGCCCTTTTACCGCTTAAGCAAACGCATCGGGGCTCTTAGCAGTAATATACCTATAACAAAAGAAGGGTTTGCCTTCCCTCAAGCAAACCCTTCTTTTGTGTTACAAAGTAAATTACTCCTTTATTATTTTAACAACTGTTTGTCTTGTGCCGGCAGTAATTTTAACATAATACACTCCCGCGCTGTAAGAAGAAATATCAAAGGCGTAAATTTTCTCGTCACACTGCGCCTCCTTAATCAACCTGCCTAATGCATCTCTTATTTCCAGTGATTTTGATCCGTTAACCGGTATTTCAATAGTAAAAACGCCTTTTCCCGGATTGGGAGTTACGCTCACACCAGATAGCGACGCAGCTTGTTTCAAAATACCAACATCAAAACTTACACACACCGAATCAACCGACACACATCCTTCTGCATCTTTCACCCTGAGTTCATAGCAACCCGAGCCAACATTGCTAAGTGTTTGCCCAATTACATTCCCAGGATTCCAGGTATAAGTGTAGGGAGCTGTACCGGAAACGGTATTAGCGGTAATGGTAGCGTCAGAGCAGGAACCACAGGTAATGAACCCTCCCGAAAAAGTAGTATTAGGTACTGGTAAAGCAATTATATTATATACTTTAGAGGCGCTGCAACCCCCTGCGCTTGTTCCGGTTACAGTGTAGGGTGTGTTGCTAAGAATGTTAACACTTATGCTGGCGCCCGTTGCGCCCGTACTCCAGGAATACGAAGATGCGCCACTCGCTACAATCAACGAAGGAATTCCTGAACAAACGGTTGTATCAATAATTTTTACATTCGGCAATGCCAGAACCGTTACCGTAACTGCTTTGGGGGCATTGCATAAGCCGTTACTTCCTGTAACCGTATATACAGTTGTAACAGTAGGGCTCACCAGAATGCTTGCAGTAGACGCGCCGGTATTCCAGGAATAAGTAGTTACACCACTGGCATTAAGCACTACCTGGCCCCCCATACAGATGCTTGCTGAAGGGGCGCTAAAGCTGAGAATAGTTGCCGTAACAGAAAAGGTCTGCGTGCTGTTATTATTAGTACTGTTATTGTCAATTCCTCCGTTAGGTGCAGAAACATTTACACTAAAATTATGTGCCCCCAGTGTAAGACCCGAAATTTGCGTAAGCGCTACGGTAAATGAGGTGTTTGGCGCAGCATTACCACTCCAGCTCAGGGTTTGTGTATTTATGCCGTCAACATTAAAGGTAAATAAAGCACTTGTTAAGGTGGTACTGCCGTAATTGGTAACATTCACTACCGGGTTTATGGAATTAACGCAATTAAATATCTGGAGATAGGTTGGACTTTTTACAAATGATATTCCAATATCGTTAGAGACACTTGGTAAATTGCACACTGTTGAGGTAATAAGCGCGGCACGCATGGGAGAGTTGGTAAGGATTAACTGTGCCCGGTTTTTTTGATCCGCGGTAAACATATACATACAGGCGTCGTTGGTGTAATCCATATAATTCATGGTCATTTCGCCGGTGGTATTTCCGGAACAGGTACCAACATGGTACGGAAAAGTCGGACAGTTATAATTCGCGGTTTGCGCCACCGGAGTGTCGTTACAATAGTCCGTCGCGCAATTCGCGTCGCCCCAAATGTGACGTAAACCCATCCAATGCCCTACTTCATGCGTCGTGGTTCTTCCTTTGTTGTATTGACCAAACTGAGCAGTTCCAATACTGCCGAAAGAGGTATTTAAAATTACGACACCGTCAGTAGTTGTGCTACCAAAAGAACCTGTTAATCCGGAAAGTCCGGATGTACCTGGATTTGGAAAGGTGGCATAACCCAATATACCGCCGCTCAAAGGCGCTACCCAGATATTCAGATATAAATTAGGATTCCAGATGCTGTTGGGTTTCACAGTTCCATCCACGTAAGTCTGGGAGTAAGGCGTGGCGCTCCAACCCTTGGCAATACGGTTAATCCTGTCAATTCCCGGCTCGGCAAGAATACCTCCTGTTGGATTCACTACAGCCAGACAAAAATTCACCTGAAATTTTCCAAGCAAAGGTTTAAATACGGAAGGAATTAATGTGGTATCGGCATTTGTGCCGTTGTAATCTTTATTCAAAATATTGATCTGGTCAATCACCTGGGCTGCATTGAGGTTATTGCCTGAAGTGGCAGACAGAGCATTTACTGCTTCGTTGTTGTGAATGATGTGCACAATAACCGGAATGTTAAACACCGACTGGACGTTGGAGCTTCCGTACTTTCCCGGCTTAACAAGGGGGGTGACACTTTGAAGCCATGTTTCAAACTGTTGTGGTAAAATTGTAGTACCACAGGTACGGTGCTGCTGGTTAGTCTGAGCCTGCCCCGAAGTTACAAATGCAATGAGACAAAAAAATAAAAATTTCTTCATAAATAATAATGTGTGCGTTAGAAATTAAAGATAGAGAATTTTTTACGGATTATTCCCGGAATTGAGGTGAAAAGGGTAAAAACCGGGATGTTTTTTACTTCCGGTCGCTAAAAAATTTAGATTCGTAGGCTTAACCTTGAATAAAGGGGTTAATCTCTCTCATAATGGATCGGGCTTCCTCATCGGTAATTTGCATTCCCAAACGCACAATACGGGCTTGTGCAGAAAATTCAAGTCGCTCTCCACCCTTTACCCAAAAACTCTGGTTCACAACGTCACTGAAGCGTGTGGGCTTCAATTCCACCAACTGTAATTTTGAAATAAGGTCGAGGTTGTATTCCTGAATTTTGCCTTTTTTATTTACCTCCCTTTGGTAATGGAGCACCCCGTCCTGAATCCACAGCTTTTCCTTACCAAATTTTTTCCAGATAAAGGCTCGCATGATGTTGAATTCAAAGTAAAACCAAAAAGAAAGGTAAATAATAATAAAGAGTTTGGAATTGTAATCCGTAATTTTAAAATAATTGGCAAACACAATGATGCCACATACTGTCCAGGCAATAAGCCACAGCATTAACAGTCTGAGTTTGTTTTTATCAGTCGTTGGCAAGATTACCACACTTACCACATTCTCCTTTTTCAAAATACTGATTCTTTCCCCAATCACTTTCATAGTCCGCTTCTCTTTGTTTTTGATTCGTTATTTAAGAATACCCATTTATTTTTTGTGTTTTGCAAAATGCTATTTCATACTTGTGTATTAATAGATATCTTACCGGACAAATTTAAGTATCTTTAAAACTAATATCTAATATGTCCGAATTAAAAAGGAGTTTAAATCTGTTTGATACAATCATGCTTGTTTCGGGCAGTATGATAGGTTCGGGTATATTTATTGTAAGTGCCGACATGATGCGGGTGCTGGGCTCACCCTTTTGGGTGTTGATGTGCTGGATCATCAGTGGGGTTATTACCCTTTTTGCTGCGCTTAGTTACGGAGAACTCGCAGGAATGATGCCGGATGCAGGTGGACAATTTATTTACCTGAAGCGCGCTTACGGCAAATTAGCCTCCTTTGTTTATGGCTGGACCGTTTTTACCGTTATTCAGACAGGCGTAATAGCCGCTGTAGCCGTTGCCTTTGCCCGTTACGTTGGTGTTTTTATTCCTTTTTTCGATGAAAAACACAGCCTGCTGAGCCTGGGTAATTTTTCAATTTCCAGCACTCAGCTGCTGGCCGTACTTTCCGTTTTTTTTCTCACCTACCTGAATACTCATGGGATTAACAACGGTAAAATTATCCAGCGCGTTTTTACCAGTACCAAATTACTCGCCCTGTTCGGCTTAATCTTACTTGGATTTTTTGTAGGGTATAAGAGCGGGTATTGGCAAAAAAACATTTCCCTGCCCTTTCATCCCATCACTTTGAACACCTCCGTAGAAAACTTTAATCTGAGCTCCTTACTTGGCGCTATTGGTGTGGCGCTCATAGGCTCTTTATTTAGCAGTGATGCCTGGAACAACGTTACTTTTATTGCCGGAGAAATTAAGCAGCCACAAAAAAACATTCCGCTTGGTTTATTAATAGGTGTGCTTATTGTCACTCTACTTTATATCCTGGCCAATGTGGCCTATTTTATGTTGCTGCCTGCCCTTGGCTCTCCGGAGGGACAAGGGGTTTTAGAGCGGGGAATTGCTTTCGCCGAAAACGATCGGGTAGGTTCAGCGGCGATGTTCCCTGTGTTTGGCGACATATCTTCCTCCATCATGGCCCTCCTGATAATTATTTCAACCTTTGGTTGCAACAACGGTCTTATTCTGTCTGGCGCCCGTTTGTACCAGGCTATGGCCCACGAAGGTTTGTTCTTTAAATCTGCAACCTATATTAATAAAAACGCCGTACCCTCTAAAGCCCTGTGGTTACAGGCTGTATGGGCCTCGGTACTTTGCCTCAGCGGATCTTACGGATCATTACTGGACTACTGTACCTTTGCATCTCTGTTTTTTTACATTATTACCATTTCGGCTTTGTTTTATCTGCGTAGGATCGAGCCTAACACTCCCCGGCCATACAAAGCCTTTGGATACCCTGTAATACCTGCGCTTTACATACTTATTGCGGCCGGTATTTGCATTGACCTGCTTATTTTTAAACCGCAAAATACTTTTTTAGGGCTGCTCATTATGGCCATTGGTGTTCCCGTATATTATTTTTTCAATAAAAATAAGGATGCTGAGCAATTTTCTAAATAATTACTTTGGCTTTAATAAACAGCAACGTAATGGATTGTTTATACTAATAAGCATGAGTGTTATTTTGCTGATTGTCCGGCTTGTGTTTCCTCTGTTTATAAAACCCGACCCCATGCTGCTGCTTAACCTACCTCTGGTGGAACGTAAGCTGGACAGCACTTCCAGGAACTTTTCCCTTTCAAAAAACACTCCTCACACCGCACAGGAAAAAGCACTACACCTCTTTGTTTTTGATCCTAATACCGTAAATTTAGATCAATTGCGTGAACTTGGATTCAAAGAAAAAACCGCGCAGGTGTTTCTCAAATTCAGATCGAAAGGTTTTGTGTTTAAGGAAAAAAAAGACCTTCAAAAAGTTTATGGTATTCGTGATGATTTTTATAGAATTTTAGAGCCTTATATTTTAATTAAAGACCTTCCAGCGATTAAGTCTGACGAAAAAAAGGAATTTGTAAAAACTCCTGAAAACCCTTTAAACAAAACTGTTCCCGCAAGAGTAGAACTAAATTCGGCAGACAGTTTAAGTCTTGTGTCCCTAAACGGAATAGGCGCAGGCTATGCTAAACGCATTTTAAAATACCGTGCCCTGTTAGGCGGATTTATATCTGTAGAACAGCTTAAAGAAGTGTATGGATTTAACGACGCGCTGTATGAAAAAGTGAAAGACTATTGTTACGTGAATGGAGCAACAATTAAGAAATTAAACCTGAATAAAGACGATTTTAAGGTGCTTAACAAACACCCTTACCTCAGCTACGAACTTACCCGGAGCATTTTTGACTGGCGACGGAAAACCAGTATCAACGCTACCAACTTAAAGGACATTCTAAACGATCCTACACTCTACCAGAAGCTTCTGCCCTATTTGACCTTTGAGTAACAAATTATTTACGGTTTCTGTGAATTTTAGTACCTTTAAGTCCAATTATTCTATTTGAACATGAGCGATAAACAACGAACGATAAAAAAAGCCGTTTCTGTTTCAGGCGTTGGTCTGCATACAGGTAAACCAGTGACTTTAACCTTTAATCCTGCAGCCGAAAACCACTGGTATAAATTTCAACGTGTAGACCTGGAAGGCCACCCGATTATTGACGCGGATGCCGACCTGGTTGTTGACACCTCTCGTGGTACGACACTTGAAAAGAACGGAGCCCGTGTACATACAACCGAGCACGTACTTGCTGCGTTAATGGGGCTGGGTATTGACAACTGTATGATTCAGGTAACAGGCCCGGAAATGCCTATTATGGACGGCAGTTCGTTAAAGTTTATTGAGGTTCTGGAAGAAGCCGGCATTGTGGAGCAGGAAGCAGCGCGTGAATACTTTGAGCTCACCGAAAACTTAACCTTTGAAGATCCGGTTAAGAAGGTAGAAATGTTAGCCGTGCCACAGGATGAATTCCGCGTGACCGTAATGGTGGATTATGGCAGTGAAGTGCTGGGAACACAACACGCTTCCATGTACAACCTTGGTGAATTTAAAAAAGAAATTTCTCCGTGCCGTACCTTTGTTTTTTTAAGAGAACTCGAAGCCTTACTGGCGCACAACTTAATTAAAGGTGGTGATCTGGACAATGCCATTGTATTGGTGGATAGCGATATTCCGGAAGATAAACTCAACCACTTACGTAAAGTATTTAATAAGCCGGATGTAGAAGTAAAAGGCCGTGGGGTATTAAACAATACCAAACTCCGTTTCTTTAACGAACCTGCCCGTCATAAGTTACTGGACATTGTAGGTGATCTGGCCCTTGTGGGGAAACCCATGAAAATCCATGTACTTGCTGCCCGTCCGGGACATGCCGGTAATGTGGACTTCGCGAAAAAACTAAAAGCCCTTGCTAAAAAACAAAAAGCTGAAAAAGATTATCCGAAAATCGATTTGAACGCGGCTCCTGTTTTAAACATCATGGACATCATGAAATTATTACCACACCGTCAGCCTATGCTGTTGGTGGATAAGATCATGGAAATTTCGGAAAGCCATGTGATCGGTGTAAAAAATGTAACCTTAAACGAAGAATTCTTTAAAGGACACTTCCCTGAAAACCCGGTAATGCCAGGTGTGTTTCTGATAGAAGCCATGGCACAGTGTGGCGGCGTTTTGGTTTTAAAAACCGTTCCCGATCCGGAAAACTATCTGACCTATTTTATTAAAATAGACGGCGTAAAATTCAGGCAACAGGTAATTCCAGGAGACACCGTGGTGTTCAGTCTGAACCTGGTAACGCCTATCCGTCGTGGTATTTGTCACATGCGCGGTGTGGCTTACGTACAAAATAAACCTGTAATGGAAGCGGAGATGATGGCGCAGATTGTGAAAGTGAAAAACATAGAAGTGAAATCCACCGAACCTCAACTAGCTTAGACGTATGATTTCACCCTTAGCAAATGTCAGTCCGAAAGCCAGAATAGGCAAGAACGTGACCATTGAAGCTTTTGCAACCATCTACCACGATGTGGAGATAGGAGACGATTGTTACATTCACCCGAACGCTGTCATTTATCCGGATACAATCATTGGAAGCGGCTGCAAAATTTTTCCAGGTGCTGTGATTGGCATTGTGAGCCAGGATTTAAAATACAAGGGAGAAAAATCAAATACTGTTATAGGCAAAAACACAACCATCCGCGAATACGCTACTATTCATAAAGGCACCGCGGACAGGATGACTACGAAGGTGGGAGAAAATTGCCTGATCATGTGTTACACACATCTTGGACACGATTGTATCCTGGGTAATAATGTGATTATTGCCAACAATGGTAGTCTTGCCGGTCATATTACCGTAGAAGATTTTGTAGTGATAGAAGGAGTTGTGGCTGCCCAGCAATTTGTGAACATAGGAGCACATTCTTTCGTAGCAGGCGCCTCCTTGGTAAGAAAAAGCATTCCTCCGTACATTCGTGTGGCACGTGAACCGCTACAGTTCATTGGCGTAAATACCATTGGACTAGCCCGAAGGGGATTTGACAAGGATGTGATTAAACAAATAGAAGACATTTACCGGATCATTTTTGTGCGCGGACATAACCTTTCCAACGCACTCGAAATTGTGGAGAATGAAATCCCGGAGACACCTGTACGCAAAGAAATTATTGATTTTATAAAAAGTCAGAAGGACGGAATTGTAAAGGGAATCTGAGAAGTGCCGGAAGGGAAGCAAGATTAAACAGATAAAAGACTTAAGGGATACAAGACAGAAGACCATTGATCACCACCATCTCATTAAATAATCTCGGCAAAAAATTCAACAGGGAATGGATTTTCCGGGGGATTACGTATGAGATTAAACCCGGACAGAAGTTAGTGATCCTGGGAGGCAATGGCTCCGGAAAATCAACACTACTTCAGGTAATCAGCGGCTTTGTGAGTCCCAACGAAGGCTCTATCGAATTTTATTTAGACAGCAGCAAAAAAATTGAAGCTGACAAATTAAAAAATTACATTTCCCTTGCTTCACCGTACCTGCAATTGATTGAAGATTTTACCCTCCGTGAAATGGTGGAGCATACTCAAATCTTTAAACCCTTTATTTCCTCACTCTCTGTGAAAGAAATTATTCAGCTCACAGAACTGGAACACGCTGAAAATAAACTGATCAAACAATTTTCGAGTGGCATGAAACAACGTTTGAAACTGGGATTGGCCATACTGGCAGATGCGCCGGTTTTATTGCTCGATGAACCCGTTTCGAATCTTGACCGGGCTGCTATTGCCTGGTACAAAAAATTAATAGATACTTACACCAAAGAGCGAACCGTTATTGTGTGTTCGAACGCCATCACAGAAGAATATTCTTTTTGTAATACGCAACTGGATGTGATGCAGTTTAAAACCGAAAGATAAATTTTATTTTACGGTTAACTTGCCACCATGTATCCGGTGAGTGGATTCATAAATGAACGTTTCCGTAAAAAACAACAGTCAGATCCCGACAACTTTAGTCTACGGTAATTTCAGTACTCGCTACAGAAGCCATGTTAAACCAACCGATGGCTTTTGTTTTGGCATCATCGGGGGTTACAATGTTCGTTTTAACATTTTCGGGAGTGGTCGCAAACAGACCGCCGTTATTGATCTGGGCCTGAGCCTGAACAAAAAAGAAATATGTTTCTCTTGAAATAGAATGAATCTCTACTTTACATTTATCGTTGAACTGGTAACGTTTAAAACCTAAAAACGTAGCGGGTGGTGAAAAGAAGGTTGAATCGAGCGCAGCATCCGTCACTGCTCCACCGGTGCCATCAATACAAATATTAATATCTCCTGATCCCGAAAACAAAGTATCGTTGCGGTACGTTTTGATCCAGTAATAATCTGTGTTCTTATCTACTTTATCTTTTGCCCAAAGATTGCAGAAGTAATACGGTTTACCGGCCGGGCCAAAACCGCCGGAGGTTCCGTCATCGTACTCAGCACTCACACTGTCCAGCTTGGCGGTACGTTTTTGGGTAGCCAGTGATGTATAGGTTACGCCATCGATGGTTACATTTAGTTCGTACTGGTGTCCCAATTTTGCAATAGTATCTCCAGCATTAATTGGAAATTCGTAATTCCCGTTTCCATTATACGCAAATACATACGATTTACTTTCTGTCAGATCTTTCAAAACCACATTCGCATTTCCTACCGGAGGAGCTTCGCGGTTACTGAAATAATTGTCGTTGGTAGTAATCCTTATGGTTTGTTTGCTCCTGATATTGTTTACAAAAGCGTCAATCACATACAATTTGGATCCCTCATCGAGTTTAATCTGAACCACATCTTCACAGGAAGCCAGAAAGAGAACTGAGGTAGCGAGAACAAAAAATTTAAATACTGTTTTCATTTTTATGCGAATTAAAAATTAAAGTTATACGTAACAGCCGGAACAAAAGAACCAATGATGGAATAGCGTACCGCTTCTGTTTGAAGTGGCTCGCCATCTTTTGTGCGGAAATAAATACTAAAAGCGTTTCTTCTGTTGTACACGTTATACACACTAAACACCAGGGTTTGTTTGTAACGACGGGTTTCGTTCTTTTTAAACGAATAAGTCGCGCCAAGGTCTAACCTGTGGTAAGGTGTGATGCGGTAATTATTACGCACTCCATCTGTGTTATACGGAATGTTTAAGTTTTGAATCTGAACTTTTGAATTTGGGAAGGTTCCCGGTACACCGCTCAGGAAAACAAAGTTGGCGGAAATATTCCAGCGTTTGGTGATATCGTAATTCACACTGGTATTAAGCACATGGGTTCTGTCGTAACGGCTGTAGAACCAGTTTCCGTTGCTGATGCCTCTTACCAAACGTTCTGTTTTGCTCAGGGTATAACTGATCCAGCCCTGTAATTTTCCTTTGGATTTTTTCACATAGAACTCAGCTCCATACGCTCTGCCTAAACCTTGTAACAATTGATTTTCTACCGTTGGATTGATAAACAAATCCGCGTTGTCGATGTAGTCCAGCTGATTTTGAAGATATTTATAATACACTTCAACCGAAGTTTCATATGTGTTATCCTTAAAGTTCTTAAAATAACCTACACTTCCCTGGTCGGCAATAAGTGGTTTGATGTTGTTGGACGCAATGGTGTATACATCCAGCGGGGTACTTGCCGCAGTGTTACTGATTAGCTGAATATACTGTACCATACGGTTGTAACTTGCCTTAATGGAACTGGATTTATTCAACAGGTAATTCATAGAGAAACGCGGTTCCGGATTTACATAGGCCTTGATCACTTCTCCTTTTTTGAATGTTTTTGTATCATCCAAAGGTCTTTGTTCATTAGGAATGGTATCTCTGAAATAATAAGCCTTGCCGGTTCCCACATAATTGTAAACACTTAAGCGGATGCCATATTCGACGGTGAGTTTCTGAGTGAGTTTTTGTTCGTTACTCAGGTAACCTGAATACTCTACACCGTAACGTTTATCGGCCAAAAATTTAACCTTACCGTTTTCAAAGGTACCGGTGGCTTTGTAAGGTAAAAAGTCATACAAAAAGGCCTGGGCACCAAAACGAATCGTGTTGCGGGTGTTGAGGTAATAACTGAAATCTGGTTTTACACTGTAATTGATAATATTACTGGTCCAGTTAAATCCTTGTCCGTTATTCGTGCTAAAATCCAGTAAATAATCGTAATTGCTATAAAAAGCAGTAAGGTTCATAAATAGTTTTTTACTGAAGATGTGATTCCAGCGCGCAGTAGTCGTTGCATTCCCCCAGTTGAATTTAAATATGGAAGCGCCAAACACATCACGCCCTAAATAACCACTGATAAACACGGTGTTTTTATCATTGATCCGGTAATTAAATTTGGCAGTAAGGTCATAGAAGTAAAAGTCAGCCTTTTTAAGGGCGTTGGAAGGTTTCAGAAAAGGTTTAACCAGGGCGTCAATGTAACTTCTGCGACCCGCGATAATAAAACTGGCTTTGTCTTTTATGATGGGAGCTTCAATACTCAAACGGCTGAAAATAGTTCCTACACCACCGGTAACCGTTGTTTTTTTGCTGTTTCCTTCTTTCATGCGGACATCCAGAATGGAAGATACACGTCCACCATACTGCGCCGGTATTCCCCCTTTAATGAGTTTCACATCCTTCACCGCATCGGGGTTAAACACCGAGAAAAAACCAAATAAGTGTGAGGAATTGTAAACAGGAGCTTCGTCCAGCAAAATCAAGTTCTGATCGATGTTTCCACCACGCACGTTAAATCCACTGGCACCTTCTCCCACGGTAGTTACACCAGGTAACAGCTGAATGGCGCGGATTACGTCTACCTCCCCAAGCAATGCCGGAATTTTATTAATCTGTTTAATGTCCAGTTTAGCCACACTCATCTCCACGCTCTTCACGTTCTTGTCTTCAGCCTCCCCGGTAATAACCACCTCTTCCAGATCTTTACCTTCTTCTGTTAATTCAAAATTTTTGGTGATACTTTTGTCCAGGTCCACTGCAATGGTATAAGTAGCGTAGCCAATAAGACTCACTGCAATAACATGCTGGCCCTTTGGCAGGGTAAACGAGAAAAAACCATATTCGTTGGCAGAGGCCCCAATATTGGAACCCAGTTTAGAAATAGTGGCGCCAACAAGAGACTCTCCGTTTTTGGAGTCTTTTATATAACCACTAATGGTGGCTTTTTCCTGGGCGTAAGTGCTTAATGCAAAGAGGAAAAGAAGTAAACTGATCTTAAATTTCATAATTTTTTGTTATTCGGGTTCTTATTGTGATGTAATCGGGCGCAAAACTATGGAAACTTTTATCGGCCTGCAAGTTTCCATGTCGAAAATTGACCTTTTATGTAAAACAGGGCGGTGAATTGTGGCTGAATGGATTTAGATAGTGTCATATTTTCGGTAAAGCCTAATTTATACATATAAAAGGGCAAAAAGTTTAGTGTTTAGCTCCATTTTGGGCCAATTTCAGGGCTGAGACAACTCAACTGAGTTTTACCCCTAGTACCGGAAGAAATTATTTACGATTTTTAGTAGGCAGTTTGACCACTGAGGCAGGAGGCGGTGGGCAGAGGGCAGTAAGCAGAGAACAGTTGGCAGGAGGCAGTGAGCAGTTTGACCACTGAGGCAGGGGGCGGTGGGCAGAGGGCAGTAAGCAGAGAACAGTTGGCAGGAGGCAGTGAGCAGTTTGACCACTGAGGCAGGGGGCGGTGGGCAGAGGGCAGTAAGCAGAGAACAGTTGGCAGGAGGCAGTGAGCAGTTTGACCACTGAGGCAGGGGGCGGTGGGCAGAGGGCAGTAAGCAGAGAACAGTTGGCAGGAGGCAGTGAGCAGTTTGACCACTGAGGCAGGGGGCGGTGGGCAGAGGGCAGTAAGCAGAGAACAGTTGGCAGGAGGCAGTGAGCAGT
>CAZMHW010000007.1:0-24821 GCA_964566105.1 uncultured Akkermansia sp. | reverse complement strand
CAATAATCCAGCTCTATTAACTCCCAGGTGTGATCGCTCAGCAACTTTATAGCACTTACAAATTCAAGCCCATTTGCTTTACTTCTTCCCCACTCATCGGGAGCTATCATCATGATACGGTGCTGTTCTTCTTTTTTATAGAGGTAATAGGTGTGACCCACAAAGGGTTCAAACGACATCTCGGCGGTATATATTTTTTCGCTAACCTCCACTCTTCTTCTTAATTCGTTTGCCTGATGTGCCAATAGCTCCACCTGTTTTTGAATCTGCTGCAGTTGCCTGTTGGTTTGTTCGTGCATGGCCGAAAGGGCCCTTGATTTTAGTTTCCCCACATCCTCCGGTTTAACAGTGATACTGCCCACGGTGTGAGGATAGGCCAATAGGCCGGGGTTCTCGGCCACTTTGTCTTTATCGATGGGGTTAATCATGTGTTTATTAAACAAAAGTCCCTGTCTTTTGTTTAAAACATCAGATATTTCTTCCTCATGCTGCATTACCTTGAAACAAAACAGTTTTTAAAAAGCGATATGGCCACTTTGTGGGACTTTATGAGCTCAGCGGCCAACCTCGCAAAGATTACCCCGGCCTACATGGGTTTTCATATTCTGAGTGACGTCGCCAACACAAAAATGTATCCCGGACAAATTATCGAGTACTATGTAACACCGGTAGCTGGTATAAAAATGCACTGGGTAACGGAAATCACACACGTAAAAGACAAAGAGTATTTTGTAGACGAGCAACGTTTTGGTCCCTACAGCTTTTGGCATCACAAACACTTTTTAAAGGAAGTGCCCGGAGGAATTGAAATGACGGACATTCTGCATTACAAGATTCCCTTCGGATTTTTGGGAAAAATAGTAAACTCCCTGTTCATCAAAAACAAGATCAAAGAAATTTTTGATTACCGTTATAATAAACTTGAAGAGCTTTTTAATAAATGACCAAGCCGGATACTACCTATTGCTATTACAGTGACCTGCCCTCTCCCCTGGCTTATATGCAGTTGGAAGAGGAGCCTGAGAAAAAAACACTGAGCCCCTCCGAAACAGACCGTGTGATCGAAATGGCCTGGGAAGACCGCACACCCTTTGAAGCCATTGAACAACAATTTGGATTAAAGGAAAGTGATGTGAAGGCGCTCATGAAAAAACAGTTAAAATTCAGGAGTTACGTGCTATGGCGCAAACGGGTAGAAAATTGCAAAACCAAACACCTGTACACCCGCGTATCGGGCATCGATCGCTTTAAATGTGCCCTTCAGCGCACTATCAGTTCCAATAAAATCTCAAAAAGAAAAAGACCATGAGTAAAACATTTGTATTTGCAGGTGCCTCCAGTAAAACTGCCACCGAAACAGCTGCCCTGATCCGTGCAAATGGAGACAAGGTCATTGGCATCAGCACGAAAGAAAATAGTATAGGGTACGACGCGTTTCATCAGGTTTCCTCTTATGAATTCGGTCAATTCCCGCCAATAGAAGAAGAAGTAATTGACGGACTGGTGTATTTTCCCGGAACGATCAACTTAAAACCATTTCACCGTTTGACGGAAGCCGATTTTTTAAACGATTACCGCATCAACAGTTTAGGCGCGGTGGCTTTTGTGCAATCGTATCTGGCTTCGTTAAAAAAATCTCAAACTGGTTCCATTGTTTTTATAAGCACGGTAGCGGTTTCCACCGGCATGCCTTTTCACAGCTCCATCGCTATGGCAAAGGGAGCCATTGAAGGACTCACCAAATCTCTCGCAGCAGAATTAGCTCCCACTATCCGCGTCAACTGCATTGCCCCTTCTTTAGTGAATACTCCCCTGGGAGAAAAATTCATCAATAGCCCTGAAAAACTGGAAGCGTCTCAAAAACGAAACCCGCTCAAAAAAGTAGGTGAGGCACATGACCTGGCAAACGCTATTGATTTTTTACTCTCCGGCAAATCCTCATGGATCACAGGCCAGGTTCTGGCAGTAGACGGTGGCATGAACACTCTTAAATTAATGTAATATGCTCAAACATCTTTCGCTGGAATATATCATAGGGCTCGAGCAACGCTACAGAGCAACACTCATCAATTCGCTCGGTGGTTTTAAAAGTGTAAACCTTGTTGGCACTAAAAACCAAAACGGGCAGTCTAATCTGGCCGTATTTAATTCCATCTTTCATTTGGGTGCCAGTCCTGCATTGGTTGGCATGATCGTGCGACCGGATTCCGTGGAGCGACATACTTATGAAAATATTCTGCAGACGGGGTTCTACACCTTAAACCATCTTAACGAAGACATTTACATCAAAGCGCATCAGACTTCTGCGCGCTATCCACGTGAAATTTCAGAGTTTAGCGCAACCGGACTTAACGAAGAATACAAGGATGATTTTTTTGCTCCTTATGTAAAAGAATCTGTCATAAAAATAGGTGTGGAACTGAAAGAAAAAATAGAACTAAAAATTAACGGAACTATTCTCGTGATTGGCGCCATTAAAGAAGTGTATCTCCCGGCAAATGCCTTACTGGAGGATGGTTTTGTGGATCTCGAAAAAGCTGGAACTATTACCTCCAGTGGGTTGGACGCGTATTACAAAACAACCCGTCTGGCCCGACTTTCTTACGCCAAAACAAATTCTCTGCCACACACACTTTAATCTCTTCGCATATTTATGAAGTGACGTTTCAATTCGTACTTTTACTCTCATGAAAAATCAGAACTATAACAATCACATCCGTTACTACACACCTCATCATTTTGTTTTTTACCCCCTTGTGTTAATCGTCCTGGGCCTTTGCCTCGCGCAATTGATGTCAGATTCATCCAACCGTTTAATCTGGCTGGCGCTAACGCTGATTATCTCCCTCATAGGCTGGCTGGCATTTATGCTGCGACAACATTATTCCTTGTTGAATCAAAACCGTATCGTTCGTCTCGAACTCCGCTTCAGATACTATTTACTCACACAAAAACGTTTTGAGGACGTGGAAGCGAAATTGTCTGCCGGACAAATTTACGCGCTGCGATTTGCTTCAGATGAAGAGCTCCCGGATTTAGTAGACAGAGCCTTACACGAGAATCTCTCCGGCGATGAAATAAAACGCAGCATTAAAAACTGGCTACCCGATACCATGCGGGTTTAGAAATTTGCACTTCCAGGTCTTCAGTCACTTTACCGTACAGATTTTATCTGCATATTTGTGCTGACAATGCCTATTAGCAGATTAAACATAGAGGAGTTTCTAAACGTTTTCCAGGAGCTCCCGGTTCTGGATGTAAGAAGTCCTGCGGAGTATGCGCATGCGCACATTCCGGGGGCTCGTTCATTTCCCATTTTTTCGAACGAAGAACGTAAGATCATTGGTACTGCCTACAAACAGGAAAGTCGTGAAAAAGCGATCAAGATCGGGCTGGATTCTTTTGGGAGAAACATGGTACGCATGGTGGAGGAAGCTGAAAAAATAACGGTGGACTCTAAAAACAAATCCCGTGAAATTATTGTGCACTGTTGGCGTGGCGGGATGCGTAGCTCCGCTATGGCGTGGTTGTTGGATCTGTACGGCTTTAAAGTTCATTTATTAACAGGTGGTTACAAAGTGTACCGCAACTGGGCCCTGCAACAATTTGAAAAAAATTATTCCCTTCGGGTAGTAGGGGGATATACGGGCGGGAACAAAACCGGCATATTACACCTGCTGGCAAAACAGAATGAAGCGGTTATTGATCTTGAGGGGCTCGCGTCGCATAAAGGTTCTGCTTTCGGGGGATTGGGACTGGCACCACAACCCAGTCAGGAACACTTTGAGAATTTGTTGGCGTTGGAATTACACCAACAATCCTGCAAACATCCGCATGCTTCACTCTGGATTGAGGG
Source organism: uncultured Akkermansia sp. (assembly GCA_964566105.1). GTDB lineage: Bacteria > Bacteroidota > Bacteroidia > B-17B0 > Aurantibacillaceae > Aurantibacillus. Next base: position 20,965 of record CAZMHW010000007.1, on the reverse strand, counting down.
AGAAAGTCAGCGCATCGGAGATCTGAACATCCCGCTGAGTTTTTATAAGAACATGCGCCATCAACCATTACTCTTCCTGGATATTCCTTTTGAAGCGCGTCTCGCATTTATCACAGAACACTACGGCCGGTTCGAAAAAGAAAAACTCATTAATGCCATTGTGCGGATTAAAAAACGACTCGGCGGACTGGAAACCAAAAACGCCGTGAATGCTTTACTGGAAGACGATGTACACGCTTGTTTTTCGATATTATTAAAGTACTACGATAAATTTTATTTAAAAAGTACTTACAGTAAAGACGATGGAAACAGATCTATCCATCCGATTGTAAGTGATACCGTTGACGCCAAAACAAACAGTGAAAAATTAATTGAACATGTCAGAACTACAGGAAACTAAACTAGCCCTTACCGAATACGCGCATGGCGCCGGCTGTGGTTGTAAAATAGCACCCCAGGTGTTGCAGCAAATTTTAAGCGGAAAAGTGCAACAACCGGAAAATAAAAAATTACTGGTGGGGAATGCAAGTAACGACGATGCAGCCGTGTACGATCTGGGAAACGGAAGCGCGCTTATTTCGACAACAGACTTTTTTATGCCCATTGTGGACGACGCCTTTGATTTTGGCCGCATTGCTGCCGCCAACGCCATCAGCGATGTATACGCTATGGGTGGAACCCCCACACTGGCGCTTGCTATTTTAGGCTGGCCCGTGAATAAACTGCCGGTAGAACTTGCACAAAAAGTACTGGAAGGCGCACGCACCGTGTGCAACGAAGCCGGGATTCCTCTGGCGGGCGGACACAGCATTGACACACTTGAACCCATGTTTGGTTTGTCGGTAAACGGATTGATAGATCTGAAACATTTAAAAAAGAACAATACTGCCAGAGAAGGCGACTTCCTTTTTATAACCAAACCAATTGGCACCGGCATTCTTGCTACCGCTCAAAAACGAAAAGTATTAAAACCGGATGACGCGGAAGTTTTGTTTCAGCAACTCACCCGTTTAAATTCTATCGGTGAAGCGCTGGGAAAAATAAGCTCTGTAAATGCCATGACGGACGTAACCGGTTTTGGTTTACTGGGGCATTTAATTGAAATGGCAGAAGGATCCGGATTAAGCGCGGTTGTGAATTACGAAAAAGTTCCAAAAATAAAATCGCTGGCGCAGTACCTCAAACAAGCCATTGTGCCGGATGCTACCTACCGCAACTGGAATGCCTACCAAAACAAAGTTCATTTTGGCGATGGGGTAAACGTTACCGAAGCGTTTTCGGTACTTCCCGATCCGCAAACCAACGGCGGATTACTCTTTTCTGTAGACGAAAAGGGCCTAACTGAGGTCGAAACTCTTCTCCAAAAACATCAGTTGGCTGATTTTTGTGCTCCTATAGGGAAAATGATAAAAAAAGAAGAGAAAGTAATTCGACTTGAGAATTAAATAATTTTATCTTTGTAATATGACAATTGCCGTATACGCGCGTTCTACAAAAGACAATCACGCCGCTTATATTGAACAGATTCATGCTTATCTGAAATCTGAAGGCGTTGACATGATCATTTATGAACCTTATTACAAGTTTCTTAAAAACAATTCCGGACTTAAATTAAACATCGACACTTTTTCTACCTCCGAAGAACTGATCTCTAAAGCTTTTTATCTTATTTGTCTGGGCGGAGATGGCACCATGCTGGAGACCGTTACTTTTGTAAGAAAGTCGGGGATTCCCATTCTAGGTGTAAACACAGGACGACTGGGTTTTTTATCTCAGGTAAACAAAGACGATCTGGAAAAGGCACTTAAATTACTTCTTCGTGAAAAATTTACACTCGATAAACGAGAACTCATTGAAATTACCGGCTGTAGTAATTGTTTTAAAGATGAAAACTACGCTCTGAATGAGTTTACGATTCATAAAAAAGACAGTAGCTCGATGATCAACATCGACACTTACATTGACGGAATTTTTTTAAACACGTATTTTGCCGACGGACTCATCGTATCCACCCCCACCGGCTCTACCGCTTACTCCCTGAGTTGCGGCGGACCAATCATGATGCCCGATTCAGACAACTTTATCATCACGCCTATTGCCCCGCACAATCTCACGGTGAGACCTATTGTAATTTCCAATAACAAAGAAATTCGATTTAATGTCTCCGGGCGTAACGACGACTTTAATGTCTCCCTTGATTCCAGAGGCGCTCAAATCCCTACCGGATCCGAGATCCGCATCCGTAAAGCCAGCTTCAGGATCAACCTCATTAACCTCGAGGGCCAGAATTTCTTTACCACCCTGCGTAATAAAATGATGTGGGGCATTGACAGGAGACAATAGACCCTCATAAAAACAAGTGTTAAATCCTGCTTTCCCTTTACAAGCCCTTAAAAGCAGAGGATAATTTCCTTATTTTTGAAATATATCAATTATAAAGAGATGAAAAACACACATGCTTTGGTCCTTGGTTTAGCCCTAATTTTCTCTGCAAAGAGTTTTGCACAAAACAACGACGCCACGTATTGGTCACCTGTGAATGAATCTGCCATATCGGTAACTGGCAAAAGACAGATCATTCCCCAGAAATACCTCAGCTACTCCCTTAGCGGCACCGCACTTCACGATAAATTATTTTCAGCGCCCCACGAAAACAACACGCGCATCAACGAGAGCGGCTGCATCATTTCATTACCGCTTCCAAATGGAACGGTTCAAAGATTTCGTGTTATCGAAAGCCCTGTTATGGCTGAGCAACTGGGTGCAGCCTATCCACAAATGAAAACCTTCAGTGTAAAAGGTATCGACGATCCTTATGCCAGCGGCCGACTTGACTGGAATGAATTTGGATTTCACGGAATGGTATTAAGTATTAATGGCGATTTTTTTATTGATCCTTATTGCGTTTCCAATACCACAGATTACATTACCTATTACACCGCCGATTTTGTAAAAAGTCCTGCAGACCGCATTCCTGAAGCGGACATGAGCGAAATACAAGGCCACAAAAAAGCCACTGCCGCTGCGGAAGCGCAAAGTGGCTCTAAAACAAGCGTGGTTCCTGCCATTTGTGTGGGCTCCCAATTACGCAAATACCGTCTTGCTGTAGCATGTACCGGCGAGTACGCCGTAGCCGCAACCGGACTAGCTGCTCCAACCGTTTCACAAACACTTGCAAAAATTGTTACCAGCGTGAACCGCGTAGACGGTGTGTATGAAAAAGAAGTTGCCGTGCGCATGGTTTTAGTACCAACAGAAACCAATGTGATCTTTACTTCCGCGGCCACTGATCCTTTTACAGGTAACAACAATGCCGGTACCCTTATTAACGAAAGCCAAACCGTTATTAGCGCCAGCGTAGGCCTTTCCAATTTCGACATCGGCCATACATTTAGCACCGGTGGCGGTGGGCTTGCATTTTTAGGTGTAGTATGCACCAATGCTAATAAAGCCAGGGGTATTACCGGCAGTGCGAGTCCGGTAGGAGACCCGTATGATATTGATTACGTAGCCCACGAAATGGGTCATCAGTTTAGCGGAAATCATACCTTTAACGCTGTTACCAACAGCTGTAACGGCAACAGGTCCGGATCCACTTCGGTTGAGCCCGGCAGTGGTGTCACCATCATGGCATATGCCGGAATTTGTTCACCAAATGATTTGGCACAACACAGTATTGCTTATTTCCATGCGATCAGTTACGACGAAATTGTCAACTTCACCAACTCCGGCAGCGGCAATAATTGTCCGGTAACAACTACCACTGGCAACAACCCACCTTTGGTAACGGGTTCTGCAAGTTACATCGTTCCAAAATCCACTCCCTTTACCTTAACAGGTAGTGCCATTGATCCGGACGGTGACGCTTTAACCTATTCGTGGGAGGAAACAGATCCCGGTAACGCCGGCGGAAACTGGAATTCCGGAGCAAAACCCTTTTTCCGTTCTTACACTCCTGTTGCCTCTCCAAGCCGTTTGTTCCCAAAAAGCACATCGGTGATCAGCGGCAACTACACAGGCACCATGGGCGAATACCTGCCTACTACGGCACAATTATTAAATTTCCGTTTAACAGCCAGAGACAACAAAATGGGCGGAGGCGGCGTATGCTATGCCAACAACCAGGTAACTGTAGATAATTCAGGGCCACTCACTGTAACGTATCCGAGTGCTGTCGGTATTACCTGGACAGTTACCACCCAAAAAACAATTACCTGGGATGTAAATGGGACAGACCTTGCGCCAGTGAGCTGTGACTCCGTGAGCATCTGGTTATCCAAAGACGGAGGAAATACGTATTCCATTCTGGTGAACTCCACTCCAAACGATGGCTCCCACCAAATTGCCGTGCCAACCGTTTCCGCCACTATAAACACCTGCCGCGTGCGTGTTGAAAGTCGTGGTAATGTGTTTTTTGATATCAGCAACAATAATTTTACCATCAGCACAGACACCACACATTTACAGGATACAGTCGTAAATACCGTTGGCATTAAACAGGTATCTGCGAACAATCCTGTAGCTCTTTCCGTTTGGCCAAATCCATTTAATGACCAACTCAGTTTCTCGGTGAGTAACCTTAACGGCAAAAGCACTACCCTTGTTTCTGTAACAGATGTTCTCGGAAAAACCCTGCTGCAATTTAATTATACCAACAGGTCCGGATTAAAAGAAACACTTGATCTTTCAACCCTTAGTGGCGGCATCTACTTTCTTAAAGTATCCAACGATAATAAACAATCGGTGCATCGGATTGTGAAAGAGTAATTCGCATTCCATCAAAACGCTGTTATTTTAAAACGGACAGATTGTTACATCTGTCCGTTTTTTTATGCCCTTACGTTACTCCTTCTGTTGAAGAAATAATTTTCAGGGTTTGGTAAATAGCCTTATTTTTATGTTGATGTATCCAAGACAAGTCCTTTTTCTTTTTTTATTCTTTGCGGGCTGCCTGCAAGCGCAGGAAGGTTATTCTAAAAAAGAACTACTTGACATGCTCAGGAAACCACTGGCGGATAGCACCCGTATTGACGCCTACAACGAACTTACCTGGCCCGTTTACAGTTACGACATTCCCGATTCATCCATCTATTTTGGTAACAAAGCCATTGAATTAGCTGAAAAGATCAAAGACATCAAACGCTTGAGCATTGCGCACCGGAGGATCGGAATCACGTACATCAATATCGGGGAAACCAAAACCTCTATCAACCACCAGCAATTGAGTTACGAGCTTTCTGAAAAAATAAATTTCAAAAAAGGGATGCAGCTGGCTCTCAACAATATTGGTGTGGCCTATTTGAACAACGACTTGCTCAATAAGGCCCTGACTTATTTTTTAAGAAGTCTTAAAATTGTGGAGGAGACCCAAAACTACAGCAGTGTGGCTAGTTTATATTATAACTGCGCCCTAATTTACCGGAGAACAAACGACCTCAAAAAATCCACCGAGTTTTTGTATAAGGCAAAACATTACGCTGCTGTTCAGAAAAATAATGAGCTGCTCATTATGACCAACAGTAACCTCAGCACCAATTTCAGGAATATGAACCAGATGGATTCCGCCCGTTTCTATTCCAACATCGCCGGAAAATTACTGAACGCCGAAACCAGCACCACTACCAAGTTTAATTATTATTTAAACGAAGGTTTATTACTCAGTCACATGGGTGAAAACAAAAAAGCGCTGGAGGTGTTCCTAACTTGCAAACCCTACGCGACGGTAACAAGCGACGAAATGACCCTGCTGATAAACATTGCAGAAGAGTATGCCAAACTCAACAACAAACAAAAAGCGCTGGAGATATTTCAACAGGCGTATGACCTTAGTCTGAAAACAAAAACCTACAATAACCTCGCTTATCTGAGTCACGCCATCGCCAAAATTTACGAAGAACGAAAAGATTTTACGCGCTTTTCGGAAATGATCGAACAACACCTCAATTTCAAAGACTCCAACGATAAATACATCCGCGTGCAGCAAATCCAACAACAACAATTGGAATTTGACTACGAACGTAAACAGGTGGCAGATAGCCTGCGTTTTGAACACAAAGAGCGTTTAAAAAATATTGAACTGGAAGCCGCTGCCGCAAAGCTGAATAAGGAAAAAACTTTCCGGATCATGCTTGTGGTTATTCTTGTCATTATCGTTCTTTTTTCCATATTTATTTTTAACCGTTTTATGGTCACCAGCAAACAAAACAAGATCATTGAACGGCAAAAACAGATCGTAGAACTTAAAAACAGAGAGATCTTTGACTCCATAAACTACGCCAAACGTCTGCAGGCGGCTATTTTACCGCAACTCAGCGACATAAAAAAAGAACTGAACCTCGACATTCTTTATTTACCGAAAGATATTATTGGCGGCGATTTTTATTTTTTTGAAAACTACAGGGGCTACACTTTTTTTGCCATTTGTGATTGTACAGGGCATGGTATTCCGGGAGCTCTTATGTCGGTAGTCTGCCACCACGCCCTGCAAAAAGCCATCAAGGAATTTAACTTGTCAGAACCTGGCGCTGTGCTCACCAAAACACGGCAAATAGTGATAGAAAGTTTAAACGCCACAAACCAGAATATTAAAGACGGTATGGACTGTTCTTTGATCGTGATCAACAACCAAACGAAAGAAGTAAAATGGGCGGGCGCCAATAACCACATCTGGTCGCTTTATAATAACGAGCTCACAGAAATAAAAGCAGACAAACAACCCGTGGCTTTCTACGAGAATTCCAAAGATTTCACTACGCATACATTGAATGTCCCGCCAGGAAGCTTTCTTTATTTATTTACGGACGGCTACGGAGACCAGTTTGGCGGACCCAAAGGAAAAAAATATAAAAATAAATCCCTCAAAGAATTTATTCTCAGCATTCAGAACGAAGCCGTGGATACACAGGTAGAACGCATGCAAAAGAACATTCTTAACTGGAAAGGTAATCTGGATCAGGTAGACGACATTGCCATTGCGGCAATCCGTTTCTGATGAAAATCCCGGCCAGCAAAAGCTAAACCGGTTTCACCATGTTGTCGAAAGACTCTTCGGTACTGTGCATGACCTCTAATTCCCAACCTTTAGGATACGGTGCTTCCAGCAAGGAACCTTTTAGTAAATAAGGATACATTTCAGAATACGTTTGTATTTGATTGGCGCTTACCCGGCGGTAGATATGCGAACGGTGCAATTGATCGGAATGTTTGATTCCCGCTGCAGACATCAATTCCACACAGGCTTTAACGGTTTCGTGGTGGTAATTGCATACTCGCACCTTTTTATCATTTACATCCAGCCCCTGATATAATTTTGGATTCTGAGTTGCTACACCGGTTGGACAAGTGTTTGTGTTACATTCTAATGCCTGAATACATCCCACTGCCATCAACATGGCACGGGCGCCATTACACATATCGGCTCCGATGGCGAAATTACGCACCAGGTCAAAACCCGTATGCACTTTACCGGAAGCAATGATGCGAATGTGTTTTTTTATTCCGAAGCCATGCAAAGCATCGTATACAAAAGCTAAACCCTCACGTAAAGGCATACCCACTGAATTACTAAATTCAATTGGTGCAGCTCCTGTTCCGCCCTCACCACCATCTACCGTAATAAAATCTGGCATAATACCGGTTTTAACCATGGCCTTGCAAATGGCAATGAACTGACTTTTTTGTCCGATACATAATTTAAATCCGATAGGTTTTCCACCACTTAATTCACGTAATTTTTTTATAAACCCTACCAATTCCAATGGTGTCGTAAATGCCCGGTGATAAGACGGTGATAAAACATCCTTTCCCTTTTCCACCAAACGGATCTTAGCGATCTCGTCGGTTACTTTCGCTGCAGGTAAAATACCGCCATGACCGGGTTTTGCTCCCTGTGACAATTTGATCTCGATCATTTTGACATTTGGTAACACCGCACGTTCGGCAAAAGCTTCGTAGTTAAAACTGCCGTCCTGATGCCTGCATCCAAAATACCCTGTACCTATCTGCCAGATAATATCGCCACCCATTTTTAAATGGTAAGGACTCAATCCTCCTTCACCCGTATTGTGTGCAAAACCTCCCAGCTTAGCACCACCATTCAATGCCATAATGGCGTTTTGACTCAGAGATCCAAAACTCATGGCAGAAATATTAAAAATGCTCGCCGAATAAGGTTGTTTACAATCGGGGCCTCCTACAATCACACGTGGATCGTGTTCTCCATGTTCAAGAGGGAGTGGATTGATAGAGTGATTTAACCATTCGTATCCTGTTTCGTAAACATTTAATTGCGTACCGAAAGGTGTACTGTCGGTTACTCTTTTAGCGCGTTGATAAATCACATTACGGCTCAAACGGTTGTAAGGCGCCCCGTCGGTATCTGATTCTACAAAATATTGATATACTTTTGGACGCATCCACTCGGCCCACCAGCGCATTCTTCCCAGCACAGGAAAATTACGTTTAAGAGTTTGTTTGGTCTGCGCCATGTCCATAATTCCTATACCAATGATGGGAATGACGATGGCATACAACCATAAAGTCCAGTTCCAGAAATAGCCTAAAACAGCCACCAACAGTACAAAAAAGATGGATAAATTGATAAATTGTTTTTTCATATTCTTTTGTTTTAAATAAAATGTAGGGGGACTATTATTAGTAAATATAACAAAAAGAGCTATTTATAAGAAAAAAAAGAGGAATTTCTTAAGAGCAAGTGTACCGTTAATTGATTAACTTAAACAGATGAAATGTGTTGGCTTATTTATATGTTTGCTCACGGCTGGATCATTACGGGCACAGGATAGTTTGACTAAAGTACTGAGTGGTACAGCGAGTTTTTATGCTAAACGTTTTGAAGGACGGCGATGTGCGAGTGGAGAAATTTTTAGACACGACAGTTTAACCGCAGCACACAAAACTTTATCCTTTGGCACACGGATAAAAGTTACCAACCTGAAAAATGACAGCGTTGTGATTGTACGCATTAACGACCGTTTGCCCAAACGTTCTAAACGTAGCATTGATCTTACGCGAAAGGCCGCCAAACAACTGAATTTTATAAATCAGGGGCTCGCCAAAGTAAAACTGGAAATTCTCACAGAGAACCCTTAAGGTGTTTGAAATTGTAATTTCAACTGCCGCGCCAGAGCGTCGACATCTTCATCCGGCCTCAGCCAATGAATCTCCACCCCTTCTTTTTCCATTTTCCGAAACCAGGTCATTTGCCGTTTAGCGAATTGAAAAATAGCCGTCTGCAAATTCGAGATCAGTTGCTCTTTGTTTATTTCTTTCCGGATAAAGCGGGAAACGAATTTATACTCCAGTCCCAGATTTTCCAGGCGTTCGTGACTTATCCCCTGTTTCAATAAACCTTCCACCTCTTCGATCAAACCACTTTCTATTCGTTTTACCAAACGTCCGGAAATTTTTTGTTTCCGACTTTCAATGTCTATGTTTATGCCAAGATAGTAGGGCTTATAAGGCAGATTTACTTTTTTCAATTCGACACCCTGTTTCAAAAGGTGTTCAGCTATTTCAATGCCACGGATGATTCTTTTCTTAGAATTCAGATCTACCTGATACCAGAGTGCTTCCGGATATTTTTTTAAGTGCAGCAAAAGATCTTCCTTGCTCTGGTGTTCCAACTCTGCGCGTAAATCAGGATTCTCTTTTATTTGGGTCAGTGAAAAATCTTTTTTCAGTGCATCCAGGTATAAACCCGTGCCGCCACAAATGATGGGCAAATGATTCCTTGACAAAATATCCTCAAAGGCCTTTTTTAATTCTTCTGCAAACTCATGCAGATAAAATTGTTCGCCGGGTTCTGTTATGTCAATAAGATGGTAAGGAATGTTTTTGCCCTGCACCACATATTCCTGAAGGTCTTTTCCCGTGCCAATGTCCAGACCTTTGTACACCTGGCGTGAATCGGCACTGATAATTTCTCCTTGCAAGCGATAAGCCAGCTGACAAGCCAGATGCGTCTTACCACTGGCCGTTGGGCCTAAAACAACTATGCAGTTATACTTCATTACCTGTTTTTGTTAGAAATAACATGTCCTCTCACACAAAACACTCTCATTTATTTTTGTATTGGCGTGTACACTAATTTAATATTTCCTGAATTACGACTTAAATAAAACAACGCAGCGTCATACGCAGTATCTTCATTTGCCGGTATTCTTTCAAAAGTCTCTCTGTTCACCAGAAAATAATTCGGTTCTGTTTCACTGTGTTTTTTAAATCCGGCCCTCACAAACGAAGTGCCATCCGACAATTGTTTGTCCACGTACGTCATAATATCGCCCGCCTGTTTTTCGTTGCAAAAATTTTTGATCAAGCGTGTCAGCCCCCCTGTAACAGTGATGCCAGTTCTGCAACAAAACCGGATCAGTTCAAAAGAGCGTTGATGCTCTTCCAAACGGTTCATTTTTCGTCCTTTCGAAAATGAAGCCAGCGCAATCAATTCGTTCTGGTTAAACAAACCAAAATTATACGCGCTTTGTGTGGAATTCATAATGTGATAACGATCGAGGAATTCAGTAGCTTGTTTTTTATCCACACGTTTAACTTCACAGCTGCGGGCAAAAACCGTTTGATTCAGTCCCAATTTGGAAAGAATAAGCGCAGCTATTTTTTGTGGTTCCCGTACAATCTGATCCAACGGCAGAATGGCTTCTCCGGTGTGCCTATCAAAATCAAACCCTTCCCCCGCTATCTGAAAAATAAGTGACTTTGATCCACTCCCGAATGTAACTTCCTGCCCATGCAACTGTGTCAGGACACCCTGTTTTTCAAGTTGTTTTTTTAAAGCTATGAGGTGTTTTGTATACACTGTTTAAGACCCTGTTGGCACGAATTTACACAATTGAAAAACAAGTCATTTTCCAAACATCACTTGCAGGCGTATGAAATAAAAAATCCACCTGTAGTTTTACAGATGGATTTTTTCAATTTATTTCAATGATTAGGCTGTAACAGGTTGCATGGCTTTTTTCACACATCCTGAAATTTTAGCGGCCATCTCTGTCATATATTCCTCTGTCCAGGCGCATTTTACACCAAAAGAAATAAGTCTTCCGATAACTTCCTGTGTTTTTGGAAGATTCAGTGCGTTATAATCCTGTGGCGCTCCCAATACCTGCACCGGCAATTTGGAAGTTGTTTTCATGCCCTTAATATGATCCCACTGATTGATAAAATGGTACATGTTTTTAAACCAGTAGTCAAAACCAGCAATGCCGGCTTTGTTAAATTCGTCCACAACACGCTGAGCGATCTCTGTGTTTGGCAACATGATATTTAAGAAAGTAGCAGAGTCGCCGCTTTCGTCACCCAACCTGGCAAAACCAATGCCTTCCGTTTTTGAAAGCTGGTCCTGCATGAATTTTTTGTGTTTGCGGTTAATCTCGCGGATCTTAGTCACCTTACGGGTTTGGGCTGCCCCAACAGCCGCGTGTAATTCGCTGATGCGGAAATTAAACCCAATGATCGGGTGATTTTCCATACCACGTTTGTCGCCAATGTGGTCGTGACCGTGATCACAGAAACTATCCGCCATTTTATAGGTATTTTCATCATTCGTTACAAAAATACCCCCTTCACCGGCGGTAGCTATTTTAAAGAAGTCGAAAGAATAAGCACCTGCCTTGCCAAACAGACCTGTGTAAGTGCCCTTGTAGGAAGAAGCGAAGGCCTGACCTGCATCTTCTACCAGAATAAGATTGTGTTGTTTTACCACGGCCATGATCTCGTCCATGTTGGCATTTCCGCCACACATGTGCACGAGGCAAACTCCCTTGGTTTTAGGAGTAATGGCTTTTTTGATCCCTTCCGCGCTTAAACAAAGGGTTTCGTCAATTTCGGCAAATACCGGTAAAGCTCCCAAAAAGAGGATGGCTTCGATAGTCGCTATGTACGTAAAAGGAGGGCAGATTACCTCATCGCCGGTACCGATGCCCGAAGCCGCCAGGGCCGCCAGGATCGCCGCAGAACCATTAGAGACCGCCAAAGCATATTTCGCATTGGTTATTTTTTTGGCTTCCGCCTCAAAATCTTTCGCTTTCCAGATGTTGTTACGCAACGCATCGTGGTTGTAACGAAACATAATTCCTGTAGACAATACGTCTTCAATTTCCTTGCGCTCTTCGGCGCCAAATAATTCAGTTCCCGGCATAGTGTTTTTTTTGTGAGTTTAAAATTACGGTTTATTGAGCTTTTATCAAAAACCCGGTTTGGCGCGAAAATCGCCCAAACAGCGCTTTTAATTTGGAAAATAATAAAAATTAGGGTCGTTATCCAGCACCCCAAAATTGACCGACACGAGTTTATTGTGTTCGAAATAACAATCCAGTCCGGCCTCATCGAAACTGATGCGTTTTTCGCCCCATTTGTGTACTTCCGAATCGCTCAGAGCATAGCCATTCTGCTTCATGAGCTCAATGATCTCTTTTTCTTTGAGAGAAAAGAGTTTTACCCCGAAAAGCAGAACGTCTTTGTTGTCGATCTCCACACTGCAGAAACTTTGATCTTTATTGGTATTAAAGAACAGAGAATAACCCTCATTCCAGTAGTGGTAAACCATAGAGTTGTTATTCAGGATGTCGTCGGTAAGGTTCTGGATCTCTTCCGGCTCACCAAAAACCTTCACGACCTCGTCGCGGGTAGCTCCAAAAAGCATGGTACAGAAGCCTTCAAGCAGTTTTATTTCAGGTTTTTCGAACATTGGGGACTAATGTAAAAATTGTAGGAAAGACCGTGAAATTTTTAAAGAAAAATAATTTTCAAAAAAATTTTGAAAGTGAATAAAAGTCTGCTATATTTGCAGCCCGAAATAAGGATATTGATCTGAATTTCGGCCCGCATACGAAATATTTCAGAAATGAAATGGTTCCTGCGAAAAGTGTTAATCCCACGTCAGTGTGGGTAGCGATGATTCCGTAGCTCAGCCGGTAGAGCATTACACTTTTAATGTAGGGGTCCTGGGTTCGAATCCCAGCGGGATCACAGAATGCAAAATGTGCCAAGCGAAAGCTTGGCATTTTTGTTTTTACACAGAAGCGTCAAAAGCTTGCTATTGTAAGCGAATACATATATAGAAAAACGCTATTTTCTATATATATCTCAAAAACATGTATAGATTTTAACAAAAATGCAACCTACACGCAAATCGTGTATAGATTATAAGTAAAATCTATACATGTTCGGTTGATTTACATAGAAAAGTGCAAAATCGGAGATTGTCGGTAAACGTAAAAAAACACTCTTGAGTGGCTTTTTTGTTTTTAGCCGGGAGCTCTAAAATCACCTTGTTTTCCCCGACCAAAACCCTATCTTTAATTTTAATTTATACCCAGATGCTTAGCCCAAATCCACTAAAATATAATAAGTGTTTACAAACACTTACAATCATTTGTAACCGTTTGTTTATGCACTTAGCAGGTAGTTGTGTGTGATTTTATAAAAACAATTGACTAAAAAGGAATGACAAAGAAAAGTAAAAATATACCTCCGATCGATCAGAGATTATTTCAATCTTCTAATGATAAACTTGCCATTCTCAGCAGCCTTAAAAATCTATCCTTCACGGATTTTAAAAAAGAAATAAAAAAGGCGTACAAGCACCCAATTACCAAAGCATTCATTCTGGGCAAGAGTAAACCCAGATCTTACAATGAATTAAGAGAATCAAGAACGAGCTATTTTTCAAACAACTTAGAAGGTGAAATTGCTTGGGTTCTTGAAAGTATTTTACTCTCGAAAAAGGAAATTCAAGATTTCTTGAAACTTGAAGGCGACATTCAAAAGGAGCTATTACATGGAAACAATCTGGCTGCTGAGAAATTATTAGATGAAATAGATGATAAAATTTGTTTTTCATATTGGGGGCTTGAATTGCGCTACTTTTTAACCGAAAAACTACAAGGAACTGAGGGGAATTGGAAATATGCAAATCAAATAAATTCCTCCATTTCAAATTCTTACACACTTTTTTTTAATCAGATTTTCAGTAAAAAAGCAGAAGTTGGAGTTTCATGCTCTGACTATCATCGCTCTTTGCATAATGAAATCAGATCAGCAAGTCACCATGACTTTGAATATTTGAATTATAAATTATCTTATCATTTAATCTCAGACTATACCCAATATCCTTTTCTCATTTATGCTGATTCTACATCATCCATTATTGATAGATATATTGCGTTAATGAATCTATTAGCCGAACTCCTATCATCTAATGAGTCAAATGGCCATCGAATAGCTATAGACACGTTAAGAGAATTATCTGAATTTGGTGACATTAGAATTCTGCGATTAACAGAGTTTAGTGGAATTAAAGAAGTTACAATTGAATCTCTAAATTATATTGGGCTTCTTGAACAATATTCACTAGGAAATTACACGAAATGTATTTCAGAAATTCCCATTATACTCAGTGAAACACCACATTTAGTGGAGTTATGGGAGATTTATGTGAAATCTCTTATTGAGAGTGCTAGTCCATTTATCCCTACAAATATTTCGGAGCAATTTGATGAACTGTTACGAAACTTATATGTAATATACAGCATAGAAAATGAGTCTGTTCAAAAAGCCGAGGAATTACTCAAGTTAATAATTTCAATTCCAAATTTTTCATTTTCGAAGCAACTACTTGCTCTTATTAGCAGCACACTGGGTTATTATTCTCAAAAGAATGTGATTAATAACAATGTATGCTTTCATTCGTTTTATTCTAATCCACTTATTCTTTTACAATTAGAAAAAGTGAGATGTGAACCAAGCTTTGAGAAACTAACCACTAGCGCTTGTGTCAAATTAATCTCTGGGCAATCGATTAATGAAGCAGAGTTACAGGCTGTAATAAGTAATTTTAAATTTAACCTTTACAAACTAAGAGGAGCCTTCAAGAAAAGGGATTTTTATCAATGCATAAATCTTGGAATAAAATTTAATCTCGAATCAATCAGAAATAACATTTTCATTGAAGAGATAGTTTTTGTTTTGTTTCATTCATATTCAAGCACAGAACAATTTGATGCTGCTATACAGTTGTATATTTCTTGTTATTTTAAGAACAAGAACCTAATTAAGAGAATAAATACAGGTCCATTAATTCAAACAATCATAGACAGAAACTACCCAATTTCTGGTCATATTGATACTGCACTTTTCTTTCATCTAAATAATCTCGATAATTATCATTGTTTTGTCTCTCTGGAAATGTGGTTGGAATCTCTCAACGTTAAAAAACCATCGGAGATAGATTTGCCTGATAATGAAAGAGAGCTGAGAAAGCACTTATTTATTCTAGAACATGGTTGCACAATTGATGTTTTAGAAAAATTTTATTATGACTATGATTCAAAAGAAGATGTCATTGCGGAGAGAAAGAGAATTTTATCCATTTTAATACGTAATAACCAGTCTAACGCTAAGGAATTCATCAATGAGCTTACCTCGTTAACCCAAAAGGAAAAGGTTCAATCTATACTACAAGAAGTTAATTCAGGAAGAATACGACTCACATCTAGTATGCTAGAGTCAACGAATGAAAGTAATTTTCAAAATAGTTACCAGAGGTTCCGATTGCTAACGGAATTCACGGAACACTTTGACTTTGAAAGTTATGACTCAAAAGCCTTATTAAAGAATTTTCTTGATGCATTTGTAGATGCAAAGAATTTATCTTCTAATCCATCCTATCTTTCATTTAAATCGCTTGTTAATGAATTAATTGATGGTTTTCTCTTCAACAAAAAGAATGGGCTAGATGGTGAACTTAGTACAAGAATCAGACATGGTGAGTTTGAAAATCAGATTAGAAGTGTTTTTGATAAGTTCCATCTAATCTCAAAAAGAAATGACGCTGGTTTATATTCAAGTATGCCCTATTGGGATAATCTTTTAAGTTCATATCTTGATGAAAGCAACTCGAATAAGATTCAAAGCATTCTAAAGGAGTTCTCCAAAAAAATTGACTCAACCATCCAATTTCTTGTAACTGAAAATATTCAAGTAAAATCGGAAAATTATCCAGATAAAAAACATGCTTTTTTCAATTACTATCTAACAGAAAGTTATTTCAAATTACTTTATGAAGATTCTCGAAGAATGAGCGATTCTTATGAAGCATTTTTGGAATATATTTTTGCCATTTTAAAAGCTTTGACTGAAACAAATTTGCAACATGTTTCTGAATATCTTACAAACATCCTCAGAAAACAAATTGACGGAGATTTAGATAAACTCGGAGAGGAAATAACATCAATATCAAACAATCTAGTAGAACTTAATCAGAATATCGTTGACGCGAAAGTTGAATTTCAGAATGAAATATTAGATATATCTAAGTGGTTCGTGGTTGCGGATAGCACTATAGAAGCCGCAATGGATATTAAGACTATCATCGAATGTAGCTTTGAGTCAAGCAATATTCAACATCCAAACACGACATTACAACCGGTTATTTATGCAGACGACAAACTCCTAGTATACAATTATAAGCACTTCATTTTCATTCTACTTAATCTGATAGAAAATATTCGAATTCACAGTAAACTTCCCAACGATAAATTAGAAGTTACTGTTTCTGTAACTTATGACCAAAACAATCTATTATTTAGTGTTAAAAATAATTTCGATAAGCGATTAATCAACTTGCAAGAACTTGAATCCACTTTTGAAAGAATAAGAGAGAAATGGATGGATGAGGTAGATCAAGTATATGTGAATCGCGAACGTGGTAGTGGTTATGAAAAAATTAAAAAATTACTCGTTTACGATATTAAATCAAAAAGGAATTCATTTAATTTCAACATTACTGAAGATACACTTGAAGTGATTTTGGGAGTAGAAATCTCATTTAATTATGAAATCGATGGCTAAGAAAATATTATTTATAGAAGACAATCTGATAAAGATGGAGGCTGTATTAACAGTTGTACAAACGAACCATCCCAATGCAGAAATTACAACAAAGGATTCTTTCAGATCCGGCTTGAACGAACTTATAGGTAATTCTTATGATATTCTATTGCTTGACATGAGCTTACCAACGTGGGATAGAGAAAGTGTGAAAAAGCAAGAGGGGTTTGAAAGATTTGGGGGAGAAACCATCATGCGTGAAATGAAAAGGAAAAACAAGTTAACTCCAACTATAGTAATTACCATGTTCAATGAATTTGGTATTGGCAAATCTTTTATTGATTTAATAGACCTAGACAAACATCTTAAAACCGAATTCAAAGAATTCTATAAAGGTTATGTGAAGTATAGTTCAAGTGAAAGAAAGTGGGAAGATGAATTAAAGAAAGCATTAGAAAAATTATGAATGTTTTAATTGTAGATGATAGTATAGATAAGCTTTCTGATGTATCAAAGTTGCTTATTGAAACCCATTTAAGCATCAATATTGGTACGGTTGAAGATATCCAAGGTGCTATGATTTATCTATCTGATAACATCGTTGACCTTTTGATTTTAGATCTATATTTACCATTAAGAAAGGGGAAAGAAGGTACTATACTAAAAAATGGAGGACATCAACTTTTAAGTGAAATTAGCCGGAAAGCGAAAAAAATAAACACACCTAAATATATTATAGGATTATCACAATATGTTCAAGAATGTCCAGAATTTTCAGATATCTGGAGGCTTATTGAATATTCCCCAACGCATACTAAGTGGCATAATCCATTGATAAAAATTTTAAATCACATTGCCGAAGTCAATGTTTATGGATCCATAGATAATTCGATAAAACCATTTCTGCCAACTCTTTTTGTTGAAGGATTAACAGACGTAGAATTGTTGAATTTTGTCATAAATCATCATTTTGGCAAATTTAAAGACATGTTCATAATTACAAGTCAGAAAAATGCTGGAGCCAATTGGGTGGCTCAACAGTTAGTTATATGGGGCCATCAACTCACGCGAAATGCAAATAAAGAATTAGTCAAAGCGATTGGTTTATTTGATAATGACGAAGCTGGTATTAAAGCCAAAAATGATGTCATAAAGAAACTTAACACTGCAAATCAACAAGAGGCCACTAAAATCCGCATGATTCAAGCAAGCCACTCAGCAAATATTCTTGAATTCTATAAGAAAGGCTTGCAAATCGAGATTGAAATAGAAAGTCTTTTACCATTCAAGTTATTAAATTATGCAGATGAACAAGGTTGGTTAGAATATAGAAATCCATTATTTATAGAAATGCCAAAAGAATCGGATCAAATGACAGAAACAGTATCAAATTATCTTGACAGAATAATGTTCCCAAAAGATTCAAGAGTATACATGAAAAAGGTCAAAATTTCAAAAAAAGAACAATTTGTGAAGTATGTATTAGAGCAAGCTGATGAATCAATTGAAGTACTTGACAATCTGAAAACATTGTTGAACGAGCTGATTGAAATACTAATAATTAAAGATAAAACTTGAAAAAACCACACACAACAGCACCTACCCAAAAGGCGGGTTTTCTTCTCCGAATGAACATTTAATAATAAAAGAATCTTCATTTTTTTAAGTTAATTTCGTCTTCAGACTCCCGCACTTCGGGTAGCCGCAAACCGTTAGCAGGCATGCTGAGAAAATAAATTAATATCAATAATTAAAAGATAGACTATGAAATGTCCACATTGCTTAATTGAATTTCACGACAACGAATCCGAAATTAGACTACCCGAAGATATTGATGGCCAATGGGACATTCTTTCGAAGAATTGCCCTAATTGTAAAAAAAATATCTTTTATTTAAGAAACTACAAATGGAAACCAGTTCATGGCGGACATGTTAAAGAAATAAATTCGCAATTATTAATTCGACCTAAAATAGCAAATAGGCCTCCTGTTCCTGTCGAAGTACCAAAAGATTTTTCTAGTGACTATACTGAAGCATGCTTAGTTCTCGCAGACAGTCCAAAAGCAAGTGCTGCCCTCAGCAGGCGTTCTCTACAACATATCATCAGAGAAAAAATTGGAGTTAAAAAAAAGGATCTATTTCAAGAAATTCAAGAAGTATTGGATAAAGGAATGCTTCCTACTGACCTCCTAGAAAGTATTGATTCAATAAGGAACGTTGGGAATTTTGCTGCCCACCCGATAAAAAGTCAAAGCACTGGTGAAATAGTTGAAGTAGAGCCACACGAAGCCGAATGGAATTTAGATGTTCTTGAAATGCTATTTGAATTTTTGTTTGTGAGACCTGAAGCAATTAAAAAGAAACGAGACGCGCTTAATTCAAAACTGACGGACGCTGGTAAAAATCCAATGAAATAAATTTTAAATAAAGGCACGACCTGCTAACAGCACCTAAAACTTATGCGGGCAGAAGCACAACCCTTTGCAATAAATGGAGCTTGGCGAAAGACATTTATTTTGCATTTCAAATGCGTAGAAACACTTTATCTTTGTTATTAATATTCGGTTGACAAATACCTTGAACCGCACTTCTGTTAGCTTGAACCCGGGATGTGTAAGCCGCCAAACAGACAACCAATAATTTTGAAAGATGAATAATTGTTTAGAATGTAATCAATCTCTGACAAATGGTGTCGCAGATTTTTCGCTGACAAATTTTGGAATCCCACTATGTATGCATCATCAACAATGGGTTCAACAAATCGAACAACAGACAACTACTGAGACAATTCGACTTTATTTTGCATTAAAAGAAAGAGGGGTTCCTGCCCAAATTGAAAAGTTTGACGGACATAAGCACATCGACATTGCCATACCTGATGCGAAAATAAATATTGAAGTTGACGGCCGACATCACAACTATGACACGCATCAGGCCCGTGCTGACTTAAAACGGACGTATTATTCTTTCATAAAAGGTTATACAACTTTTCGCATACCTAATTCTCTAGTTTACAGTGATTACGTTCTACACGAAACGGCAGACTATATAGTTGGCATTTTAAACGAGAGTTTAAAACAACAATATAAAACGGGACGACGAAATTGGCGTAGTGGACAATACTGACAACCATAATGTAGTGGCTATACATAACCGCACCTACAACTTATGCTGCGCATTTCGGCTTGTAATTTCGGAAGGACTTCCTTACATTTAAAATCACTGACGCAGTACATCTTGTTACTGCAAAACGACAAGTAATGCGCCAGAACGCCTCCCAAAGACATGAAGACATTTCTAAAAACATTCTTTCTCCTACTGTTGATAACGACTCTTGAGGGACAATCGACGCCCTTAACATTTGTAAGAGACACCCTGTTTAGTACAACTCCTGCAACATTCAGACTCAGCTTCAGTCCTTTTCAATTCGGGTTTGGACCCTGGCGCACAAACACTAAAACCGATCTGCCAGAAGAGTCGTCTTATATTTTAAAAACAAAAAATAATTTCTTCAGTGGTTTTCATATTGACCTTCAAGCGTTTTTTAAAGACAAAATTGGTATTGAAACCGGATTTGACTTTGTAAGCGGGAGTATTAACGAAAAACAAATCAGACGCAACTTACAAAATCATATTTCTGATTACACTGTTACATTCCCTAAAAGCGATGCTGATGGTGGCAATTCACCTTTCCAAAGTGATAATAACTTCAGGATATTTAAAATCGGCTTAGTAAGTTTTGTTCCGTATAAAAAAATTACAATTCTCCCTTTTACTGACTTCCTGTATAACATAGAAAGTGCCAACCTATCTGTTAAAGTGATTCTTACTGACCCTTCAAGTAATTTGTCATTTAATCGCGAATACAAGTTTTACAATACAAGTACTAAAGGTTTTAAATTAGGTTTCTGCATAAGAAGTTATCTAAAAGACTTTTTCAAAAAAAGCACTCATTCAGCTTTCTATGTCCAAGCGAGAGCAGAATTCATTTATCTAAAAACAAAGGGTTATGGTTATTACTTAGACAAAGACGTTAGCAAAAATGAATACAGAAGCCCATCCAATCACTTTAGTCAAAATATTTACAGTGTAGTATTT
>CAZMHW010000006.1:0-28040 GCA_964566105.1 uncultured Akkermansia sp. | reverse complement strand
CAGCCATAGTGGTCCTGATTACATTGGCAATAGAATCCTGGAAAACTTTGGCACGGGCATGCATGGCCTGACGGTCTTCAGCAGCAGGTCCGCAGGAAGTGAATAATGCTACTAAAGCGACAGAGGCGATAAAACTTATTTTTTTCATAGTCGGTTAATGGTTTACGGACTTAATTGATTTTTGAATTAATGAATAACAAAACTAATCAAAAAACAGAAAAGCCCCAAAGCAATAACGCTTTGAGGCTAATCAGCTAACTAACTAAACACAAATTCTTAGTGGTGAGCTTCTGCAGCAGGTGCAGCAGCAGCAGTTTCAGTAGTTGCAGCAGCAGCAGTTGAATCAGCAGCTGGCTCAGCAGTTTGCATAGATTCGCTAATAGAAGCAGCAATAGAATCTTGGATTTGTTTTGCTCTTTCTTCCATTTTAGCTTTTTCTTAAGCAGAAGGACCACAAGCTACGAAAGTAGCTACAGCAGCTACAGCGATAATTGACAATACTTTTTTCATTTTAGATTTAAGTTTAAATTTGATTATTAATTTTACATTTATACCCGAACTTTAAAATGGTAACCCAAAAAAAGAAAGAAATTTTGGATTTATTTATAACTATTTGACAATCAGTAATATAATTTTATAATAAATTGAGGTTACCCCCTTTGACATCTTTTAATTACCAGCCTTTTATTGCTCAGTTTTCTTTCGAAAAAAGAATTTTCTTTAAAAACAGGTTACCTTTATAAAAATAGTGTATTAATCTTAACAGGGCGTTTATGTCGAGAACCAAAGTGCAATTTACCGATGATCAATTTATTGATGGTTTGCGCAGCGGCAACAACGAGGTATTAAGCGCTTTGTACAGGAAGTACTATAACATCGTTCTTAAATTTATTGTAAACAACAGTGGTACCGAGGAGGCCGCGCAGGACATTTACCAGGAAACGGTGATTGTGCTGTACGAAAACGCTCAGAAGTCAGGCTTTAGCTTAAACTGCCAGCTGCAGACCTATATTTATTCGGTTGCAAAACGCCTTTGGCTGAAACAACTTAAAAAGAACGGTAAAACCTTTCTTTTTAAAGAAGAGGAGGAAAATGAGGTAGTGGACGTAAGCAGCGATCTCAGCGAACACCAAAGCAAGGAACTGGAAATTGAAAAAATGAACCGCAGTCTGGAAGAATTAGGAGAACCCTGTGCCACACTGATTAAAGATTTTTACGTGCATAAATTAGGCATGGACGAAATAGCCGATAAATTTGGTTACACCAATGCCGATAATGCCAAGAATCAGAAATACAAATGTTTACAACGATTAAAGAAATATTTTTTTGATAAAAAAACTATTGAACTGGAATAAAAGGAGAAAGAAAAATGCGAGCTACAGATCTATTTGACAATTACCTGAACGGAAAACTAAGTGCGGCAGATAAGGCCGGTTTTGAGAACCAATTACGTAATGACGAAGTATTTGCTACTGCGTTCAACGAACACCGCACCTTGCTTGAATCTTTAAACAAACAAGAAAAACACCAAGCCCTTAAAAAACAACTTAAAGCCATACACCAAAAAGAATTTGGCGTTAACTCCCGCGTTATTTCTATCAATCGCGAAGAGACCTTTGCCAGTCGCCATGGCAGAACCATTGCGGTTGCTGCAAGTACTGCTTTAATTGCCGTGTTAAGTACTGTTGCGGTATTAAGTACCGGAGGTTATTTATTAAAACAACAGAGCAACCAGATTACCGATCTTAAACGGGTGGTAATGGAATTAAAAGCTTCGAGCGACGGTGTTGTAGAGGGCATTACCAAAAGCAACAAAAAAACAGTGTATGCTCCTGCCAACGTAGAAGGAAGCGCTTTTGCGCTGAATAATAAAGGATACATCATTACCAGTTACCACATGGTGAGTGGTGCAGACAGTATTTTCGTGCAAAACGGAACCACCGAAAGAACACTTACCAAACTTATCTTAACAGATCCAAAACTGGACCTGGCCATTTTAAAAATCGAAAACAAGGATCTGTATAAAAACTGGCAGGTACCTTTCTCTTTAAAGGAAAAAACTACCGATATCGGAGAAAAAGTATTTACCCTGGGTTACCCGCGTAAAGAAATGGTATATGGAGAAGGTTCTTTGAGCTCTTTAAGCGGCTATTTTAACGATACGAGTATGTATCAAATCTCCATTCCGGTTAATCCGGGCAATAGCGGTGGTCCGCTTTTGGATGAAAACGGCAACATTATAGGGGTTATTCGTGGTAAAATTACCGGAGCAGAAGCAACCGGCTTTGCAATTAAAGCGAATGAAATCCTAAAATCTATCAATTCTGTTGAAATTGACAGCACAAAACAGGAATTATTGGCTCAAAATGGCAAAAAACAGGGTTTAAAGAAGCTAAAACGCGCTGAACAGGTAAAACGCATCAACCCTTACGTTTTTAACATTTTGGTGTATAAGAAAGACTAATGCAAAAATTGGTCGGAGGCTTTAAAAATAGTTGTACACCATCTTAATTTTCTTGTGCTCAATAAATTAACGTCTTTTCAACCGGTTTTAAACGTATTTATGAACCCGTTCTGAAATAGCCTAAAAAAATATTAACTATTGTATTCTAATAAAAACTAAGTTATTAACAATTTAATAGTTAACTTAGCGTCCTAATTCAACTTACATGTTCGAAATCCTTAAACACTTTGAATCTAAATACGGCCTCCTCAAGAAAAAAGGATTGCGTATTGAGGGTCTTTCTATGATTGATCCCAAGCGTAAAAAACATGTGATTTTAGTGAGCAAACCCTTTATGTTTGATAACAGGCAGTTGCCTAAAACCTATGAAGGACTTGACATTAAAGCAAAAATAGAAGGCGATTTGCCTAAAGAGTTTGCATTTAAAAAAGACGCTGTAAAAAAAGAATACGTGTGGGCTCCCATGAAATTTGAAAAATACGTGGACCGTTGCTCAGATGAAATTCGCAAACAATTTAACAATCCGCACATGAGCCGCCAGGAAATGCTGGATGCTTTAGCTTTCGGAAATTTTGAAGAACATAAAAAGAAGAGTTTACAATTGATGAAGGATGGCAAAATCCCGCCATTTAAAATGAATTAATGCTGTTTCTTGTTAAGAGAGTAAGTAACGTAATTGTCATAATTAAGGGTTAAACAATTAGTTGCTTTGGTTGAAAAAGTCGGTTGGTTACCGACTTTTTTTTATGTTCTTGACTCCGCTCGAACTGACACGCTATATTGACTGTTGTGATTCCTGAAACATGGTGACTGAGGTTACTTCGACCGGCTCAGTGCAAGTCTCGAAGCATGGTGGCTGAGGCCACTTCCTCATTTCACCTATCATGTTGTTACAGGCAGGCGTGTCATTTTGAAAGGAATAAAGTAATGGAAACGGGTGATGTTATTGCTAAATGCTAAAACAAGGATTAATCCACAATCTGCAGTAAGGTTCTGAATGCAGTATATTTTTCACCAAACATTTTTTTATGCTCGGCCTGCAGCTCAGGGGCAAATTCTTTCTGATACTTTTCAATATCCGACATCTCCAGAAATTTGTATTGCACCGAATACGTGTGGCCTTCATCTTCCACATATAAGACCTTCACGATCTGACTGTCGATAAAACAGCCGGTTTTCATGACATCGGCAATGTGTTTTTCCTTCATCCACTTCAACCACTGCAGGTGCGCATCATCACTTATGTTAACGGTTACATTGTATATAAACATGGCTCTAATTTAGAAATTTTTACTGCACAAATTGCTGTAAATGCTGGCAATATTTGTAATTTTACTTTGTATGAAAACTAACTTTGTTGAAGAATTGCGTTGGCGCGGACTGTTACAGGACATTATGCCCGGAACAGAAGAATTACTGGAAAAAGAAGTCATAAGTGGTTACATAGGTTTTGATCCCACTGCCGACTCTTTGCACATAGGCCACCTTACCCAGGTTTTCACACTTCTGCGTTTTCAAAAAGCCGGACACAGACCAATTGCCCTTATTGGCGGCGCTACGGGAATGGTAGGCGACCCGAGTGGAAAATCTGCTGAACGTAATCTGCTGGATGAAGAAACGCTCAGCAAAAACGTAGCAGGCCTGAAAACACAACTGGAAAAATTTCTTGATTTTACCAATCCAACTACCGGTGCTGTTCTGGTAAACAATTACGACTGGATGAAGGACTACTCCTTCTTAACCTTTATCCGTGACATCGGCAAACACCTGACCGTTAGTTACATGATGGCCAAAGATTCTGTTAAAACCCGTCTTGAAACGGGTATGAGTTTTACAGAGTTCAGTTACCAATTATTACAAGCCTTCGATTTTTACAAATTATACGAAACCAAAAACTGTAAGCTGCAAATGGGCGGCTCTGACCAATGGGGAAACATTACCAGTGGAACAGAGCTGATTCGCCGTAAAGCAAGCGGAGAGGCCTTTGCGCTAACCACCCAGCTGATCAGAAAAGCAGACGGAACCAAATTCGGTAAAACCGAAAGTGGCAGCGTGTGGCTGGATAGAACAAAGACCAGTCCATACAAGTTTTACCAATTCTGGATCAATACCTCCGATGCCGACGCAAAAAACTGGATCTACATCTTTACCTTTTTCACCAAAGAAGAAACGGATGCACTTGTTGCTGAACACGATAAGGATCCGGGTAAACGAGTGCTTCAAAAAACACTTGCCAAAGAATTAACTGTGCTTGTGCATAGCCTAGAAGATTACGAAGCGGTGGTGGAGGCCAGTTCCATACTATTTAACGGAACCATTAACGACCTTGCAAATTTAAGTGGCGAATTATTCTCTGACATTTTTGAAGGAGTTCCCCAATTCTCACTCTCCAAATCAGACATTGAAGGAGGGACTCTTATTGTGGATCTTTTAGCGGACAAAACAAAGATTTTTCCGAGCAAAGGAGAAGCCAGGAAGATGATACAGGGCGGTGGAATTCGCATTAATAAGGAGAAAGTGGAAACACAAGACCTTCTGGTGAATTCTTCGCATTTAATAAACAACAGATACATACTTATACAAAAAGGGAAAAATAATTATTACCTCTGCAGTGTAAATTAATTATGGCACTCAAACATTCGCAATATTTAAAACTTTCTCAAAAATTATTACCTCAGCAAATTCTGTTGATGAAGTTGCTGCAGTTACCAACCCTGGCCCTTGAAGAACGCATTAAAGAAGAACTGGAAGTAAACCCCGCACTGGAAGAAGACCTGGACAGCAATGTAAGTGATGAGGAGCTTTATAGTAACGAAGACGATAACGATGTTTCCGGAGGAGAGGAAGAGTTTGATGACAGCGGCGAATTAGCTGAAACCGAAATGAAAACCTCGGCAAGCGATGTGGAGATTGAAGATTACATGGATGCCGAAGAGTTGGATTCTTACAAATTTGAAGTTGTGAATAAAGGTCCGGATGAGGAGAACCGGGATTTTGTAGTCGTGGAAGGGTTAGGATTCCAGGAACTGCTGGAACAACAGCTGGGTTTAAAAGACATCAGCGAAAGGGAATACACCATTGGTTCTTACCTCATTGGTTGTTTGGACGAAGATGGCTACATCCGTAGGGAATTAGATCTTATAGCGGACGACCTTGCATTTAATTACAACATTACAACCGACGTTAAAGAAATAGAAGCCGTTTTAAAGATCATTCAAAGTTTTGATCCTCCGGGTGTGGGAGCGCGTAACCTACAGGAGTGCCTTTTGATACAGCTTGAAAGAAAAACGGAGAAAACCAAAGAAGTAGTGCAGGCCATGGATGTTATTAAACATCACATGGATGAGTTTTCAAAAAAACACTATGACAAAATTTTAAAACGCCTGGAAATTGATAATGAAGAATTAAAGGACATTATCAATGAAATCACGCACCTTAACCCTCGTCCCGGTAACAGTGATACCAAAGAAAGTAGTTTTAGCGCTGTGGTGCCCGATTTTATTATTACCGTAAACGATGGGAAACCAGAGTTGAGTATAAACGGCAGGAACATGCCTGATCTCAAGATCAGTAAAGATTACCAGGAAATGCTCAAGGAATATACCAAGGCCAAAGATAAGAGCAGCAAAGAAGCCTCGGGTTTTATCAAAAGCAAAATTGAAAGTGCCACCTGGTTTATTGAGGCTTTACAACAAAGGTATGCTACCATGAGCATTTGCATGCAATGCATTCTTGAATATCAAAATGAATACTTCGCTACAGGGGATGAAAGCAAATTACGCCCGATGATTTTAAAAGACATTGCCAATCGGGTTGGTTTAGACTTGTCCACTATTTCAAGAATGGCCAATAGTAAATATGTACAAACGCCCTATGGTACGTTTTTACTGAAAACCTTTTTTAGCGAAAGTATGAGTACGGATAGCGGTGAAGAAGTAAGCAGCCGTGAAATAAAAAACATTCTTAAGGATTATATTGATAAAGAGGATAAAAAACATCCTTTAACAGACGACGAATTATGTGCCAAGCTTAATGAGAAGGGCTACAACATTGCCCGTCGCACCGTTGCCAAATACCGCGAACAACTCGAGATTCCTGTTGGCAGAATGCGGAAGGAGATTTAGCCGTACTAAACTAAAAGCGTTTTTGGATTGCTATCCATTTTTTGCTATCTTTATTTTACCTAAATCTCCTCGTTTACTTACTAATCATTCTGAACTATGAAAGCAATTTTGATCACTTCCCTGTGTCTTTTGCAGATTAGGCTGTGTATCGCTCAGGTTGTTTTTTGTCCTCCTGGCGCTGAGTGGCATTACAACTTCGCGTTTTATACCATTAACCCTCAGACCGGATTTATTAAAACCAGTTTGAACGAAGCAATAAAATATGTCCGGGATTCCACATTAAGTTCCGTGACCTGCAAAGTTCTAAGACACAATTACTTCTTTAAAGGATCGTGTGACGCAAGCCAGACTCCCCTGAGTCTTATCAAACAAACGGGGGATACTGTATTTGTGAGAAACAGTCGAACACACCACAAATGGCAGATACTTTACAACTTTGCCGCCCAGGCAGGAGACTCGTGGACTGACTCTTTATACAGCAATTCAAACACTCTTAAAGTGTTTTCTTTTCATGTTGATTCCGTGAGTACCGTAATTGTAAATGGATTTACTTTGAAACAACTCTATTCTTATCCGTACACGATTACTGAAAGGATTGGTGCCAATTCCTTCCTGTTTAACTTTAATACTTCCTCGTGTGATGGCATTGACTACGACCGTTTTTTATGCTATCAGGACAGTACTTTCGGTCTTAAACAATTTACAAGTTACCCCTGCAACTATTCAAACCCACTTGGTATAAAAGAATTAAAGTCTGACGCGCTTGAAATAAAAATATTTCCAAATCCCGCTAAAGAATGGTTAGACCTAAAAGAAGAGTCGCTTACAGGTGGTGAAAAAATAAGCATCGTAGATGTATTTGGAAGGGAAGTCAGAAAAACAGAGCTTTCTCCGTCCTTGAGAATTGATCTTAAAGACCTGTCAGAAGGTATTTATTTTCTCATCCTTACAAGGAACCAAGAAGTCATGTGCTCCCGTAAATTCATTAAGGAATGAATCACTAATTCTACATTTTCAAATCACTCTTAATCTAAAACAAATTTCCTGTACACCTGTTTTTGTCCGGTTCTGATCTGAACAAGGTACAATCCTTTACTTAATTCGTTTAATTTGAGTTCCTGTTTGTTTTTGACTCCTTTGGATTCGAGCACTACACGTCCCTCCGTATTAAAAATAAGCAGATCCATTTCAGCTCCATCTGTATTGGAAAATGTAAGCGCCCCTTGTGTTGGATTTGGATAGATGGAAATAGTGTTGTCGTAAGTTAATTCGGTAATTCCTACTTCGCTGATGGTAACAGCCTCATAAGCTGTATCGTGATCACAGCCGTTGGTGGTAATAAGCGTGATCAGGAAAGAGGAATTGAGTGTATAGGTTACAGAAGGATTTACAGAGGTGCTGGTTACACCGTTTCCAAAATCCCAGAAATAAGAAGTCGCATTGGAAGAGTAATTGTTCAGGTTCACCTGATCCCCATTCAGAGAAGTGGTGAAGGCTGCATGAGATTTGATGTTGGAAGAATTATAGGCCGTATCCGCAATTCCCTCGCTCATATTATAATACGTTCCACCTGGTGTATTTTCGAGTTTCAAAGCACGCACCATGTAAGAATACGTTCCTTTATAAACCAGGCAATAATCTGTGTATGTTGTAGCTGTTACGGGGGCCGAATTAATTTTTACATAACGGGTGGCGCTATCGTTTTTCATATAAATGTTATATCCCACGGTATTAGTTTCGGTTGTTGCCGACCAGGTAATTAAACAATTATATCCTGTTTTTGTAGCTACCACATTTGAAACCGGTGCCACAATATCATTTCTCAAGG
Source organism: uncultured Akkermansia sp. (assembly GCA_964566105.1). Classification (GTDB taxonomy): domain Bacteria; phylum Bacteroidota; class Bacteroidia; order B-17B0; family Aurantibacillaceae; genus Aurantibacillus. The sequence continues at coordinate 19,624 of CAZMHW010000006.1, read as the reverse complement.
TTGGATCACCCATCAAAGCATTGTGAATCCATCTTCCTGTTATCCCTGTGGGGCTATCGAAATACAAACCATTTGGATTGTTTTGTGTAAGCAACAATCCGTAGCCAATGTTCTCTCCCAGGGCCATGTGGTGAAATTGGTAATGTGGCCGGCCTGACCAGACACTGGTTAAACCTTTACCCTGAGCCAAAGGAGCTTTCAGAAAATTATTCTGAGAATCCCAATCTCCAAAATACGAACCAAACAACATGGTAAAAACTCCCTGTAAATTGGATGCTGCAAAATTTGCTGTGGTTCCAATGCCTCCGGCGCTGGTATAAGTACCACCACCACAGCCATAAGACCAGGAATAACTATTTCCGGTCATGGATGTAAAATAATCGGCAGCTGTTACATTAGACGGGCCAACCAGTGAGCTGAAATTTTTATAACCACTTCCGGCAAATGCTTCACTTCCGAAATAACCAAAATTATCGTCAACTACTGCCCTTTTCACAGGAGAAAATATTTTCTTCCGGTAGTCATGATCTTTATCCAGATAATTTTTTAAAAGTTGTTGTTCCGTTAAGGTAAAAGTTGGCATCCCATTAAAATCTACACGCCCCACCTGCAGCTCCAGATCAGAAGGCACAATACTTTGATCAAATTTACCATCGCCAGGGGTATTTTGGGTGCGCGGTGGAGATGCCGTGGTTGAGTTCACAAAAGCATCCGTCCAGGTGCCGTCAATATCCGCGTAATAGCAATCAGCCGGCCAGGCCCCCAGATGGTCACTATGACCATCAGGATTAATATTCCCACTATAAGGTACAGGTACATGTCCGAGTATAAATACAGCTTTTGTATTCGCTGAATCCAGGTAAAAATCATTTACGATCAAATCCTTCACATGCGTGACCGAGCCCGTCCGTAAAACGTCATGCCGGATAACTTCCCAGCCGTCACCCTCAATATCTTTTACAAGTCTCGATATCTCAGAGGCAAGAGGTCCTGTAAAACTACTATCCACCATCAGTATTAATCTTCCACGAAAATCAATTTCAGGCACTTCAATTCCCGAATTGATATACCCGTAGCCAACATACCCCGACCCTGTCCGCGAAACTTTGTATTCATAGTTTGTGGCAATGCTTACTGTATTATCTATGTATTGGTTGGTGGTGCCATTTAATGTCGCCACAGGGGCTCCCCAAAAGGCAGCATTTTTTAATTTACGAAATACCTGGTACTGACTGCTTGTGCTGTTTCCTATCCAGTTCAATGTAATTTGTGCCGGACTGTTTTGCACATTTACACTAAGCTGTACGGCCACGTCCGCACTGCTTTGAGAAAACACAGGACGCACGAAAAGAATCAGTAAAAATAAAAATAGTTGTTTTTTCATAAGGCTGTATCTATTATAAATATAACAAGTATAAAGGCCAGACCAAATAATTTAACAGTCGTCGGAAAAAAGAAATAAAAGCGGAATATTTCATGAATCTTAAATTCTAAACATTTATTTATTATTATTGTAATTACCTTTTATGCGCGTTTACCCGATTCTACTGCTTATTTTGACCTCCCATTTTTTGGTAGCACAGTACGCTTCGGTAAAATTGAGTGAAAAAGAAATTAAGCAGGTTTCCGAAAACTCAAAGGGCGCTTCTCTGTTCGTGGTTATAGATAATGAAAAAGATCCTTCTGATGCCGCTCTTGTAAATGCAGTGAAAAATTACTGGAAACTGGGAACGTTCAAGTTCATTTCCAAAGTAGAGTACCTCGATCAGGTACAAAAAGATATTCTGTCGCCTAACAGTTTTTACCTTCACGAATTTTACGAAGATTACACTGCACCTGCAACCAATGCCATTATCGCTTCCGCACAGTTAAAGAATGTCCACTCCGGGGTATATGCACTTGATCTTGTTCTCACCAAAGAAAATAATGCCAAGGAAAAAAAACCTTCCGAAAAAAAAACGGAAAAGATCTCCTTTGGATTTGATGTAAGCAATTCTGTTCTGTTTACTAAAGGAAAAGTATTGGATGGATATTTTGACCTGATGCTTAAATACTTTGTTCATGAAATTCGTTTTTGTCAGAATCTTGTATCTATCAAAGACGTTAAGAAAGATGAAAAAGACGGGATCGTTTATTTTGATAATGGTCTTAGCGAAGTACAGGCACGTGATATTCTTCTGATAAAAGAACAGGTGAATCGTATGAGCAACGCGGATAAGAAAGAGAAGAAACGTGTCGTGGCGGCTGATGCTGTTGCCCAATTCAACGAGCCAAAAAATGTGTATACCGTTTTTCCGGATGATATTAAAATGGCCTTAACCAAATCAGATAACAAAGTGTTAATCCTGAGCAATGGCATGTTGCTCTCTGCTAATGACGGAGCCGTGCTTGCCGCACCAAATTCATATAAAGAAGGAGCGGAAAAAAAGGATGGCTTCTGGCTGGCAGCACTTAGTGTTTTAGTGCTGGCTTACGCCGGCACTTTGATCATAAAATGAAGAACATTGCTTACATATTCTTTTTTCTGATTTGCTTTTTGAGCGGAGAGGCGCAGATCTATCAGCCTATTCTTTTCCCTGAAAAAGTAGATAAAAAATACATTGTAAACGCCCTTGCTGATGAAGCAAAGTACAGAAAGAAAGTGGGGAAAAAAATCCCCCGCAAATATGTTAAACCTTATACTTTTTCTTGCGCGTACGGCAAAGCGGAAATGTTTAAGGATGGTAAAATTTATTTAAGCTGGCCCGGACTGGAAAACTATCTGAATCAGATGTTGGACAGCATCCTTCCCGGAAACTTAAAAAACAAAAAGATCAAAGTCTTTATTGGAAGAAGCAGTGAAATTAACGCCTTTTGTTTGTACGATGGCACCATGATTGTAAATGCCGGACTGATAGCTGAGGTAAAAAACGAAGCCGCGCTAGCAGCCATTATGGGACATGAACTGGGACACTTTGCGAAAAACCATGTACTCAATGAATATGCCAGCAATGTCAAGAAAAAGAAGAAAAGAGGGCAGGATGAACTGGACCTGGCCATAAAACGCAAAGGGTATTCGCAACAACTCGAACTGGAAGCCGATGAACTGGGTTATACGATTGCCAAGGACGCAGGCTATGATGTGTCTCAGGCCAACACCAATTTTGAACTGTTTATCCGTGAAAAAGAATACAACAAAAAAAGAAACGGCAGCGATCTTGTGAATGAAGACAGTGTAAAGGTTGAAACCAAGTCGGGAATAATGACCTCCAACTCCCTTGAAAAATTATTAAGCACACATCCCGATGAAAAAGAGAGAAAAGAAAAACTTGCCGCTTACGTAAAAAACAATCCAACAATTAAAAAAACAATTTGCAAATTCGACGAGGACTACTTTTTTGCTCTGCAGAAACAGGCTCGATTAGAATCGATCGCGCTCATTTTCAGTGAACACAACTACGCTGAATGTCTCGAACGCTCCTTCCGTTTTCACCTGTTTGAACCCAACGAACTTACTTACGTTTATTACATCACCGAAAGTATCCGCCGCTTGTGTCTTCTGGACTACACCTTGCGAAAAAAAGGTTTCCTGGCGGAAAAACTCACCGCAACTTCCTTTAAAGAAGGACAGGGGATTCTACACGATCTTAAAATCCTTATTCCGAACGAAGAACAATTTAAAAAAATTAAGGCCGCTGAACTCAATGGCACTGGCAGTATTCCTTTTGAAACCTACAAGGAAGCTTTTTATTATTTTAATGATAAACTCATTAAAAAAGATTATTCTGAAGCACATTTAATGGCCGCCCTATTCGAAAACAATAAAACCAAACGCGAAAAAAGTATCTCGAAATATCTGGCACATCCTAACGCTCTTAGAAAAGACTATGCAAAGAACTATCTTGATAATACGCTTGTTTCACGTATTAATGACAATCCAGGGGAAATTGTTATGATCCCTCAGGTCGACTTCTACTCACACTCCCGTTACACAAAATATGGCAGTTTTGGTACACTGCGTTATAACTATGGAAAATCGGAAATAATTGGAGGTGAAATGGCTATAGACATCAGTAATACATTCAATTCACGTCTTTCCAACACCAAATCCATTGCTTTGCCTCAGGCTTCTCTTGAAAATTTTAACACCAAAGAAAAGTACGAAGAGATGATCACTTCCGCATTTCTTGCCCAGCGGGAGGAAAATGAAGGGTATACCGTAACCCATTATTACAAAGAACTGGAAGACGAGGACTATATTGGTAAAGTGGACATCTTTAGGTTGAATCCGGAGATCTGGGATTTTTTTATCGCAAACAAAATCAATTCCATCACCTACGCCCGGTATACGAGACACCTCAGTGAAATGGATAAGCTACTTCGCCGTCCCGGATTGTACCTGGGTATTCCAACGTTTGGGCTCACCTGGCTGTTTCTTCCTCTGCGGGTTGCCAATCTCAAAAAACTGGACATGTACACCTACGACTCTAAGGCGGAGGAAATGCTGGCCTTAAGCGAAGTGAAATACTACTGGTTAAATTCAAACAAAGCAGTTAAAATGTTTAAACGGTTGAGAAAAGAAAAAGCGGATTATATTAAAGAAACTTACAGTACAAACCCTTGATGAAAAATCGTCACTACATACTGGTTCTTTTTGTTTTTCTTATTCAGAGTTACGCTCTGACACAAAACACATTTACCTTAAAGGATAACGACCTCAACAATTCACCCAATCTGTCAATTGGGGCTACGGTCTTTGGGATAGACTTCAGTGAACCCAATCTCGCTTTATTTGTTGAAGGCAAATTAGTTTACCGGTTCAAAAAAGAAAAGGCCTGGATCAAAGCAAACTACAGCCTGGCTTTTGTAGACAGATTAAGAGCCTCAACCGAATCGGAAAATTATGGAGATGCCATTCCCGCCGACGGTACACAACCTTTTAAAAATCTTGGACTGTGTCTTGGATTTAATCTCATTAAACGAGAAGATATTCGTTTGGCCAGAGCTACTTTTCTTTTTTTAAGAAGCGGAAGGAAATCAAAAATTACGATTCCCATTCGGAAGTACCGTCTTTATGGAATTCATGGCGGTTATGAAAAATTTCAAACCATTCTTTCCAGCGAATCAACTACCACCTATACCGGAACAATCGTTGAAAACTCATTAGCGGGACAAACTGTAACTGCGGAAAATGCCACTCCCATGTTTCACGCGGATATTATTTCTTTTGGTATTCACCGACAGTTTATCGAACATTACAAATTACAGGTTAACACCAATGGTGAGTTAACCGAATATTCCATGAAAAGCAGTTCGACGGTTTACGCGGACTTTTTATTTGGAACCAACATGCTATTGGACGATATCCTTGTACCACTCAACATAAATGCTCCCAACACCAATCCGCAAAATTCAAACAGCAACACCTCCTACAATTTTTATAGGGCCAACATTAATAGTAGTTACCGCAAGGTTCCCATTGGCGGAAGAATTGGCTGGGAAAAAATTACCCTAAAGCCTCTGGGAGGTTCGGTGGGGGCCGAATTCGGATTTCGTCCAGGAATCATTGACCCTACCTATAATTTTTATTTTATGTTGAAATTTGGTTTTATGTTTAATGTAAAAGCGAAATAATGAGCTTCAGAATTAAAATAGTGTTGTGTGTACTGCCAGCTGCGTTTTTTTGCGGTGTGTTTTTCTCCTGTGGAAACACAAAAGTAGACAAAACAAAATATGGAAATTGTTCGGATGGCTTGGCGAATCAAAACGAAGAAGGAGTGGATTGTGGTGGGTATTGTTTACCCTGCGCCAACTGCAACGACGGTGTAAAAAACGCGGGAGAGACCGGAATTGATTGCGGCGGCCCATGTACCAGCTGTAGTCCCAATTGCACACTAACCTCAGGAACCGTAGAATATACCCTCTTTCCCCAGGAATTTCCCAATGGATACCGTAACTCTCAAACTACTTACGGAACCGGATATTTTTCGAATTCTGAAATAAACATCGGGTTTTCGGGTGGAGCACTCTCTGCATTGAAAATAGAATTTAAGCAGGGGTTCAATCCTCTTGATAGCACTTCCATTCCTTTAAATCAAACCATGGTTTTCAAAACCATTGATAACTCTGCGTTTAACATCAGTCAAAATTCTACCGTGAAGGCCTCCTTTAACGGAAACATAAATTTCTCGTATTACAGCAGGGGAATTAACAGAGATCAACTTATCTACATTAGCAAGTTCGCGGACAAAAAAGTCAGTTTGCGTTTATGCAATCTGGTAGCTAATAAAGATACGATCAGCCTGAACGCGATTGTGAATTAGTTGGATTCTAATGCGCTGCCAGCCAGTTCTCACCTGTACCTAGTCCTACTTCAACAGGTACTGCTAAAGGCAAGGCTTCGCTCATGAGTTTTTCGATAATTGGTTTTACCCTCTCCAATTCAGGTTTATAAACATCAAAAACCAATTCATCATGAACCTGCAGGAGCATTTTAGTTTTAAAGTTTTGTCGCTCCAGTTCGTTGTAAATATTGATCATGGCCACTTTGATCATGTCCGCTGCGCTACCCTGTATGGGAGCATTAATAGCATTTCGTTCGGCGTAGCTACGAACTGTAGCGTTGTTGGAAGTAATGTCTCTTAACCAGCGCTTTCTGCCAAGCAGGGTTTTTACGTATCCATTTTCACGGGCGAAATTAATCGTATCATCCATGTAGCTTTTAATGGCTCCGTATTCTTTAAAATAATTGTCAATCAACTCCTTGGCTTCACCGCGGGAAATATTTAAGTTTTCAGAAAGGCCGAACGCCCCTTGTCCGTAAATAATTCCAAAGTTGACACTTTTACTTTTGTAACGCATCTCTTTCGTAACATCAGCTTCCGCAACACCAAATACTTTAGCGGCAGTAGCTGTGTGAATATCTTTGCCTAACTGAAAGGCTTCACACATGTTTTTATCGCCGCTAATACTGGCAACAATACGCAGTTCGATCTGAGAATAATCGGCACTTAATAAAATATGATCGCTGTCGCGTGGAATAAATGCCTTCCTGATCTGACGGCCTCTTTCGGTGCGGATAGGGATGTTCTGAAGATTCGGGTTATCACTGCTCAAGCGGCCAGTAACTGCAACCACCTGATTAAAGGAAGTGTGAATACGGTGTGTTTTCTCATTTACCAATAAAGGCAGGGTGTCTACGTATGTGTTTTTTAGTTTTACGAGTTCGCGGTAATCGAGAATTTTTGAAACAATGGGATGCGCATTCTCCAGTTTGCTCAAAACATCTTCTCCTGTGGCGTACTGACCTGTTTTTGTCTTTTTAGGCTTCTCTACAATTTTCAAATACTCGAACAGAATTTCACCTACCTGTTTAGGAGACGACACATTAAATTTGGTCCCAGCGTGATCCTGGATCTCTTTCTCAACCTGGGTAATATCGTTTTGAAGTTGGGCTGAAAACTCGTGAAGTGCATTTACATCCAGATTAATTCCTTCCCGTTCAATATTTGCCAACACCTTAATTAATGGGACTTCCACTTCATTAAAAAGTTTTTCAACGTCGTTTTCTTTTAATTTTGGTGCGAAAACCTCTTTTAACTGTAGCGTCACATCCGCATCTTCCGCAGCATAGTCTTTTATTTTTTCAACTTCTACGTCACGCATGGTTCCTTGTTCTTTTCCTTTTTTACCGATAAGTGTTTCGATGCTCACCGGTAAATAATTCAAATAGGTTTGTGACAATACATCCATGTTATGACGCATGTCGGGCATGATCAGAAAATGCGCTACCATGGTATCAAACATTTTATTCAAAATATCGATGTTGTAATTCTTGAGTACCTGGTAGTCGTATTTAATGTTTTGACCTATTAACGTTTTGGAGGTGTCTGAAAAAACAGGTTTAAATTTTTCGAGAAGAGCACTCGCTTCTTCCTTGTTAGCAGATACGGGAACGTAATATGCGTAAAAAGGTTTAACCGAAAAGGATAATCCTACAATTTCAGCGTCCAGCGTGCTTAAAGAAGTCGTTTCACTGTCAAAACAAAATTCCTTATTCTGTTCAAGAATTGAAATTAGATTTTTGACTTTTTCCGGACTGTCTACCAATTCGTAAGTGTGCTCTACGTCGTTAATGGTTTTGAAATTTGTCTGGAGCGGTTCCCCTGACGAGTCAGGTCCCGATGTTTCTCCGGGTTCAGGATCATTAAATAAATCTCCCTGAGCGGAGTTGGTTTTGGGTTTAGGCTTTTCTGCCGCCAACTTTTCTTTACCGCCAATATCTTCCCCTAATACCTTTTGTGCAATTGCTCTAAACTCCAGTTCTTTGAAAACTTCCAGTAACACAGGTTTATTTGGTTCCTTAATTGCCAGCTTTTCTTCCTCCAGTTCGATGGGGCAATCAAGAATAATGGTAGCGAGACGTTTGGATTGAATCGCCATTTCCTTATTGTTCTCCACTTTCTCTTTTAGCTTCCCTTTAAGCTTATCAGTATTTTGAAGTAGATTTTCGATGCTTCCAAAATCCTTTATCAATTGAATAGCTGTCTTTTCTCCCACGCCAGGGATACCAGGAATGTTATCCACTTTATCACCCATCAATCCTAAAATGTCAATAAGCTCAGATACCGTGCGGATTTCCCATTTTTTACAAATCTCTTCCCTCCCTAATATTTCAGCACCATTTCCCAGGCGGGCCGGTTTGTAAATAAATGTGTTTTCATCCACCAGCTGACCATAGTCTTTGTCGGGTGTCATCATGTAAGTGGTAAAGCCCGCCTTTTCGGCTTTCATCGCCAGGGTTCCAATGACATCATCTGCCTCAAAGCCTTCCAGTCCAAGAACCTCAATGTTAAATCCTTTTATTAACTCCACAATCAATGGAATAGAGGCCCTCAGGTCCTCCGGCATCTCCTCACGGTTGGCTTTATAGGTTTCAAATTCTACGTGACGTTGGGTTGGACCTTCCATGTCAAATACCACAGCGATATGACTGGGCTTTTCTTTGTTCAGGATCTCAAGGAGAGTGTTCGTAAATCCAAATATAGCAGAAGTATTAAATCCCTTCGAGTTTATGCGTGGGCTATTGCTAAATGCAAAATAAGCCCGGTAGATTAAAGCGAAAGCGTCTAATAGAAATAGTTTTTTGTCGGTTTGTTTCGTGATCATGTTTATTTATTGGCTTTCCAGGCGTTGTAGTGAGAAATAATTTCAAGGGCTTTGTCGGCGTTAAATGTTTTTTCGTCGCCGTAAGTATTTATAAACTCCGTATTGTCTTTCATCCACTCCGTGAGTTGTTTTTTGAACTTATTTTCCTTTACCAATACCAGCTCGTTGTTGTCGGCGTGCGCAATATAATATTCTACTTCAAAAACAACGGCGTTCATGCGCAACCCTTCGTAACCAAATTTGTAAAAATTAATATCGCCTCTTGAGAGAACCTTGTAAAATTTTTTTTCTCCATCCGCATCCATCGCGATAAAATGCTGATCGTCGTACCCGTAGGCTTTTATTTTGTTGGGTTTATAATTTTTCTGCGCGCCGCTTTCATCCTTAAAATTTACCTTATTATAGCTGTCTATTTCTTTTTTGGGGTTAATTTTAACCTCGCCTTTCAGGGTATCGCCCTTTTCTGTTACAATATATCCTTTTGTGGGATTACCTTGAGCGTTCGAAAAAAGAACACTCATTAAAATACAAATAGAAAGAAAACCCTTTTTCATGGTACAATTTTTTATAAAGAAAATTAAATTTTACGGTTAATAAAAATTTTGTTACCCGGCTGTGAATAAGTAAAAGGGAATTAGTTCGTTATCAGAGCCCTTTCGTGCGAAGCGAGTTTGGTCCTCAGCAACAGGTAGGTGCACACGCGGGAATAAAGATCAGGATCTGATATTTTTATGCTGTGAATTTTATTGATTAAAAACAATTTATCCCCGGCCTTTTCTCCGTTGTACCCCAGGATAAAAGGCACATTATCCTGAATCGTAAAACGGATGTAACGGATTTCGACATTTGAGCTGTCTGATAAAATGGATTCTTCCAACAGTTTTTTACCTGAGTTAAATGCACTTATTTTAGAAATGGGGTTGGGTTTGTATTGGGACAAGGCCATTTCTGCTGACGCCAGATAAGCCTTCTTTAAGGATGGCGCTACGTTCTGGCAATTGACGGAAACATCCCTGAGGAGTATGGCGGAAGTTTTACTTTTGTTCAACTCCTCGAACAGCCTCCTCATTTCTTTCAAATCAGAAGTTGGATGCGTTAGAATAAAATGTAAAGAAATAATCCAGAATTTTATCACAACAAATTCAAACTATTTCTAAGATAACTTCCCGCAAAGAGAAGCACTTTTTGGGGATTGGGAATACGAACCCGGGTGTTGAGAATATGCTTTGATTTAACCCCCCGAATTTTGTTAAACAAGGAGCGATAATAAATATAGGCGACGTAAACTCCCAAACGCGAACGTTTAGGCAACATTTTAATTCCTTTGAGCCCTGTGTTAAAATCGATTTCAATGTCCGCTTCTATTTCCTGTTTAATATTTTCATTTAAATTACGCATGTCTACGTTAGGGAAATAAATTCTCCCCATTCCTACATAATCCGCGTTCAGGTCCCGTAAAAAATTTATCTTTTGAAAAGCCGATCCCAAAGCCATGGCGAAGGGTTTAAGATCCTGATAGAGTCGGTTGTCTCTTTCCGTAAAAACCCTCAGACACATAAGGCCCACTACTTCCGCACTGCCAAGTATAAAAAATTTGTAACCCAATTCGGTAAAATCTTTTTTATCCAGATCCATCGTCATACTTTTTAAAAAAGAATCAATCAATTCCTTTTCAATATTAAATTGATGAACCACTTTCTGAAAACTGTTAAGCACCGGATTAAGGCTAATTCCCCTTTCAATACTTAAATACGCATCTCTTTTGAACTCCTCGAGCAGGGTTGTTTTATCGTAATCGTGAAAACTATCCACAATCTCGTCGGCCAGACGCACAAAACCATAAATCGCGTAAATGGGTTCGTGAAAAGTTTCATGGAGGAAACGGATTCCTAAACTAAATGAAGTACTGTATTGGCGCGTAACCAATTTGCTTGTTTTTTGGGAAACCTGATCAAAAAGTGCTTTCATTGTTTTGTTTAATGTTTGGTTCTTAACATTAAACAGTCTTGATCAGATATTGTTTAAAATTTGTTCGGCGGCCAGTTTTCCGGAAATAAGGGAGGGGGGAACGCCTGGTCCGGGAACGGTCAATTGTCCTGCATAAAAGAGGTTTTTTACCTTTTTATTCCTGATTCCGGGCTTTAAATGGGCGGTTTGAAGCAATGTATTGGCCAAACCATAGGCATTTCCCTTAAAAGCGTTATAATCGGTGATAAAATTACTAGGGGCGTAACTCTTAAGGTGTACGGTGTTTTTTTCGATATCACATCCCGTTTTTTCCTTTAATCGCCCAAGTACAATCTTCAGGTAGCGGTCGCGAATTTGCTGGGTATCTTCCAAGCCAGGAGCCACAGGAATCAGGATAAAGAGATTTTCGCAATCCGCAGGAGCCACTGACGGATCTGTTTTACTCGGGCAACAGACATAAAACAGGGGTTTCTCGGGCCATTTTGGATCTGTGTAGATTTCTTTGGAATGTTGTGCAAAATCTTCGTCAAAAAACAAATTGTGGTGAAGTAAGTTATTTATTTTTCCTTTTACTCCAATGTAATATATAAGGCAGCTGGGCGCCATCTTCCGGCCTTCCCAGTATTTAGCACTATACCTGCGGTGCTGAGGCTCTAACAATGTTTGTTCTGTAAAATGGTAGTCTGCCGAGGAAACCAGGGCATCGAAATTCCCCAGGGGTTTGGTCGTCCACAACTTTGTGGCCAGTCGCTCTTCAACTGTAATTTTTGTAATATCCACCCCGGTTTCAAACTTTACTCCCAGTTCAAGCGCCAGTTCATACATCCCCTGACCAATCTTCTGCATACCTCCCATAGGATACCAGGTTCCCAGCACCAGGTCGGCATAATTCATTAAGCTATATAACGCCGGCGTGTTTTGCGGAAGAGCGCCAAGAAACAAAACAGGAAATTCAAGAAGTTGAATGAGCTTTTCATTTTTAAAAAGTTTCCGCACGTGAGAGCTCATGCTCTTAAATACATCGAGTTTAAAAACACCGGTTATGAGGCGTAGATCCATCAACTCAGAGAGCTTAATGCCAGGCTTATGCACAAGATCGTGAATGCCCACTTCGTATTTATACTGAGCCTCCTTTAAAAACAGTTTTAAATTAGCGCTGCTCCCGGGTTCATAGCGCTCAAAAAGAGCATAAATATCCTCCAGTGATGCAGGAACGTCAAAATAATCGTCTTTGGAAAAAACCCGGTATCCCGGCGAAAGCCTTACCAGCTGGTAATAGTCTGACACTTTTTTTCCAAAATCGGCAAAAAACGCCTCAAACACATCCGGCATCCAGTACCAGCTCGGCCCCATATCAAATACAAAACCATCCTCTTCATAACTCCTTGCACGACCCCCCACCTGTTGGTGTTTATCGTACACAGTGACCTCGTAGCCAAATTTTGCTAAATAACAGGCCGAGGAAAGCCCACTAAACCCTGCGCCAATAACGGCAACTTTCTTCTTAGACATAATGAGCTTGTTAAACAAAATTCCTTCCTTTTTGTTTAACCTGAGTATCACACTACAAACAAATATAATTGGGGCCGGGGTTGCCGGCTTGGCGGTGGCCATTCGCCTTGCCGCTCAGGGACATATCGTAACTGTTTTCGAAAAAAACAGTTATGCCGGTGGAAAATTGAGCGAGCTTAGCCGGGGAAACTACCGTTTTGACAAAGGCCCTTCTTTACTCACACTTCCTGCACTCATTGATGAGTTAACGGAACTCAGCGGCTACAAACATCCCTTTCCATACACACGTTTAGAGACGTTAACCCATTATTTTTTTGAAGATGGCACACGTGTTGTTGCAAAAGATTCTATTCCTGATTTTGCCAAAGAATTAAAACAACAATTAGATGAAAAAGAAGATGTAGTAATTGCGCATTTAAAAGAAAGTGCTTTTTATTACGAAACCACCGCCGATTTATTTCTTCACCAGTCTCTCCACGAAATTAAAAATTTCCTGAACCGCAAAACTATCCTCGGTATCTTAAGGTCTCCCCGTTTGAATCTCTTTAAGACCATGCACCAGAAAAATAATAAATTCCGAAATAAAAAAACAACACAGATCTTCGACCGGTACGCTACCTATAATGGCTCCAATCCATACAAAGCGCCTGCTCTGTTAAATATTATTCCCCATTTGGAATTTGGCCTGGGAGCGTATTTACCTGAAAAAGGCATGCACCAGATCACAGAGCACTTATACAACGTAGCGATTCATTGTGGTGTGCGCTTTCATTTCAATTCCCCTGTAGATTCCATAGAACTCAAAAACAACCAGGTAACCGGCTTAAAAAGTAACGGTGTTTTTTATCCCTCAGATTTAGTTGTGAGCGACGCTGACATACACGCCCTGTACAGCAAGCTCCTGCCTCAACATCTGGCACCCAAAAAACTACTTCGGCAAGAGAAATCAAGCAGCGCCTATGTTTTTTATTGGGGAATAAAACAAGAATTTAAAAACTTAGGCTTACACAATATTTTATTTTCTGAAAATTACGAGGAAGAATTTAATTGTCTTTTTGAAAAACAAGAGCCTTACTCAGATCCTACCATTTACATTAACATCACCTCTAAATTGTGTGCAGGAGATGCGCCAAAAGGATGTGAAAACTGGTTTGTGATGGTGAATGCACCTCACAACGCCTCAGGGAACAAAATTGGTTACGGAGAAACTCTGCGTAAAAACGTGGTAACGAAACTGAACAGAATGTTAAAGACAAACATGGAAGACTTTATTGAACAGGAAGAAATTCTTGATCCATACGGTATAGAACTACAGACCTCTTCATTTGGCGGTTCTCTTTACGGAAATTCAAGCAATTCGAAATTTTCCGCCTTTTTACGTCACGCCAATTATCGGAGCAAAATACGGGGGCTTTATTTTGTGGGAGGCAGTGTTCATCCTGGCGGTGGTATTCCGCTTTGTTTGTTAAGTGCTAAAATTGCAACCGGCATGATAAGTAAAAAACACCATGCTTAAAGCCATTCAAACATATTTGTTCTATTTTCTGATCCTGGTCTATGTCTCGGGCGCCATAGGTTTTGTGGTAAATCCTTCCTTTTTCAGGCCCTTTACTCCCTATACTCTTTTACTAACAACACTCGTCTTTTTGATTCACCAGCCGCTTGCTAAAAAGAATTATCTTTTGAGTTTTACAGCTCTGGCTTTACTTGGATTTGTTTCAGAAGTTGTGGGTGTACATACCGGCTATGTTTTTGGTTCCTATCATTACGGACATTCGCTTGGCTACAAATTTTTAGGAGTGCCTCTCCTTATTTCATTAAACTGGGCTCTCCTGATCACCTGTGGCATTATCATCTCTCAATCCTTGCATACAAACCCTACCCTGAAAGCCATCTTTTCGGCCCTAATTGTATCGGGGCTCGATCTGCTTATGGAGCAGATGGCTCCGCACTTGGATTATTGGTATTTCGAGCGAGGTATTGCGGGTATTCACAACAGTATTGGCTGGTTTGTTATCTCATTTTCGGCTTCTCTCTTATTACAGAAACCTTTAGCAAAGGGAAATAAAAAAATTTCGGTCGCGATTATTGCTCTTCAGTTCTTTTTCTTTGGTCTCATTTATCTTGTTGAACATTTTCATTTAATTTAATATGCATCCTCTACTTATTGTACTCATTACTTTTGTCCTGACCGAAATTTCGGCCTGGGCGAATCACAAATACCTTATGCACGGCATCATGTGGTACTTTCATTCAGATCACCATAAGCGTGATCATGACAGCCGGTTCGAAAGGAACGACGTGTTCTTTTTAATGTATGCCATTCCCAGCTGGCTCTGCATTATGCTTGGCATGATGAACGGCTATGCCTGGTACACCTGGGTTGGTTTTGGCATTGCTTTGTACGGACTCGCATATTTTTTTGTTCACGATGTTATCATTCACCAACGTTTTAAAATTTTAACCAAATCTGATAATTTATATATTTTAGCCTTACGCCGGGCTCACAAAATGCATCACAAACATATAGGCAAACACCATGGTGAAAGTTTCGGCATGTTGCTCATTCACCCCAAATATTTTGCCGAAGCCAGAAAATTAAAGGCGGCGCAAAAAAGTGCTTAACGCGTACGATATGAAAGAACCGCTTAAATATGATTTTATAATTGCAGGAATGGGCTGCGCGGGTCTTTCTCTGGCCATGCAATTGCAAGATTCATCCTTACGTTTTAAAAAAGTTCTCCTCATAGACCGTGACCTTAAAAATAAAAATGACCGCACCTGGTGCTTTTGGACCAAAGAAAAATCAAATTGGTTTGATCCTGTGATTTTTAAGCGCTGGGATCACTTTGTTTTTGAGGCCAAGCGCTTTAAAAAAGACTACACCCTTGCGCCTTACAGTTACTGCATGATAAAGGGACTGGACTTCTATTCCTTTTGTATGAACAAGCTTCAAACGGATTCCCGTTTTGAATTCGTCACCGAAGACATCCTGGAACTTTCAAGTTCAAAAGAACAGGCCTTTTTAAAAACAAAAGAAAACACTTACCTCTCGTCGTATTTATTTAACAGCGCTTTTCGAACGACACGTAAGCAGGAAAAAGACATCCACTTTGTACAACACTTTATGGGTTGGGTGATAGAAACAGAAGACGAGGTTTTCGACGAAACCCGGCCTGTATTTATGAATTTTAATACCGCGCAGTATAACGATTGCCGGTTCTTTTACCTGCTCCCTCATTCTAATAGAAAGGCCTTAATAGAATACACCGGGTTTTCAGAAAAAAAACTTGCAAGGGAAGAATACGTCTTTGAATTAAAAAGATACATTGAACAAGACCTGAAAATAAAATCTTACAAAATACTTGAAGAGGAGATCGGAGAAATTCAAATTACGGAAGCGCACTTCGTGAATCCATTCGGCGAAAGGGTTATTAATATCGGAACGGCCGGTGGAAGTAGCAAACCAAGTACAGGTTATACGTTCTATTTTATTCAAAAACACGTAAAACACATTGTTAGTACTTTCGAAAAAGGCCTCTATTCTGATCTAAATCTGAAGCGTAAAAAACGCTTTGTGCTTTACGACAAAATACTTCTCGAGGTTTTAAATAAAAAAGAAACCCCTGCCGGTGAAGTGTTTCGCGTGTTGTTTCAAAAAAACACTATTAGCTCTTTGCTTTCTTTTTTAAACGAAGAATCTTCCAGCCTGGAAGATCTTGCCATCATTAATTCAGTTCCAAAAAGAACATTTATTAATGCGGTCCTAAGAAAACTGTTCTGAGCAAAAAGAAAAACAAATTAATAAGGAAAACTTATTTCATAAATCGAAGGCCACATCTTTCCTGTCACCAAAACTTTATTGGTTAAGGAATCGTAAGCAATCCCATTCATTTCAAGGCTTTGTGCGTATTTCCGCTTTACTTCACTGTTCAGGTCACTCAAATCCATTTTACCCACCACTTCGCCTGTAGCGGGATTTATTTTCACAATGGTATTTGTCATCCACACATTTGCGTAAATGTATCCTTTGATGTATTCCAGTTCATTTAGTTTCTCCACGGCGTATCCGTTTTCTGAAACCTCCAGCACTTTTGCCACGGACAAACTAATCGGATCCAGATAAGTTAACTTATAACTGCCGTCGCTCATAATAATGTATTTACCGTCTGTTGTAAGTCCCCAGCCTTCTGTAGCGTAATTGAACTGTCCAATCTTTTTAAAGGTTTTAGCATCGTAAATAAATCCAACGTGGCTATCTAATGTTAGCTGGTAGATCTTATCATTCAGCACAAGCATTCCCTCACCAAAATAGGCCCGTTTATCTATCTCCGCTTTTACATTCAGTTTTCCGGTTTCAAGATCTACAATACCGAAACCAGAACGTGTTTGTGGAAGATAATCCACATCGCCGGTACTTTCGAATAGTTTCTTGTCGTGAAACAAAAGTCCCTCCGTAAAAGATGTAGTATCGTGCGGGTAGGTTTTCACAAGAGAATAAAGTATAGCCGGCGTGGTTTTAACCTGTGTTACTTCCGGCTCTTTAGGAAGGTCCGCTTGTTTCTCAGGGCCGCAGGAATAAATAAGAGTTCCCAGGGCAAAGGGAAGGATTAACTTTACGAGAATTGTCTGTGCTTTCATATACTTTAAACTTTCCAACTGGTTCCTTCTTTGGTATCTTTTATCTGAATTCCCGCTGCAATCAGTTTATCCCTGATCTCGTCGCTTAATTTAAAATCTTTTCCGGTTTTAGCTTTGGCACGCATTTCCAGAACCAGCTCCATTACCTTTTCCAAAGCGGTATCCAGACGACCATTTGATTCTTCGTGTTTTAAACCAAGTACATCAAAAACAAAATCATCGTATATTTTCTTCAACAGGCTCAGGTCCTCTTGTGTAAGGCTTGCCTTCTTGTCATTTACCGAATTAATGATTCTTACGGCATCAAATAAATGAGCGATCAGCACCGAGGTGTTAAAATCGTCATTCATGGCTTCGTAACATTTAGTCTGAAGCCCTTTAATATCTTCGCTTGATGTGCCTGATGCCTGAAGGGTTTGAAGAGTTTTATAACTATCCATCAGTCGCTCAAATCCTTTTTCACTGGCCTGAAGGGCTTCGTTACTAAAATCAAGGGTGCTGCGGTAATGCGTTTGTAACATAAAAAAACGCACGGCCATCGGCTGATAACCTCTCTCCAATAAAGGGTGATTGCCCGTAAAAAGCTCGCCCGGTAAAAATCCGTTGCCCGCGCTCTTTGACATCCTCACGCCATTTACAGTAAGCATATTTGTATGCATCCAGTAATTTACAGGCGTTTTGTGGTAGCAGGCCTGTGATTGTGCAATTTCATTCGTGTGGTGTGTTGCCTGGAGATCCATACCACCGCCATGAATATCGAACGTGTCTCCTAAATATTTCCGGCTCATAGCCGAACACTCAATGTGCCAACCCGGGAATCCCCAACCCCAGGGCGAAGGCCAACGCATAATTGTTTCCGGTTTAGCCTTTATCCAGAGTGCAAAATCTAGGCGTCCACGCTTTTCATCCTGACCACTTAAATCTCGCGTCCCTTCCAGAAGTTCTTCCAGCTTACGGTTCGTTAGTTGACCATAGTTAAATTCTTTGCTGTATTTCTCCACATCAAAATAAACAGTGCCATTTACTTCATAGGCCAGTCCGTTGTTAAGAATCTCTTTCACCATTTCGATCTGCTCGCAAATATGACCGGTGGCAGTAGGTTCAATGCTTGGCGGCAGGGTATTAAACTCACGCATAATGTCGCGAAACCCAACCGTATATTTTTGTACGATCTCCATTGGCTCGAGTTGTTCGAGCTTTGCTTTCTTTGCAAATTTATCATCCCCTTCGTCGCGATCCCCTTCCAGATGCCCCGCATCTGTTATGTTCCGCACGTAACGTACCTTGTAACCTAAATGCAACAGGTAACGGTAAATCAGGTCAAAAGAAATAAAAGTGCGACAATTCCCTAAATGAACGTCGCTGTATACAGTGGGACCACATACATACAGGCCGGCAAATGGCGGATTAAGCGCTTTAAATTCTTCCTTTTTTCGGGTTAGGGTATTGTATAAAAATAGCGGTTGCATAGTCTTGTAAATTACGGTAAAAAAAAAGACTGAAAAAAATTTTCAGTCTTAAAACATACTAAAGACTATCTCTTTTAAAGGTGCTTTTTAAATTCCGGAAAATCGTTGAAAATTATAAAACGGGATGACGGGACCTTACAGTTTTCTTCAGGACTAAGAACCAGGCGGCCACTGAGCAAAAATTTCGGTAAAGGAATTTCCTGGTCACACTTTTGTAAAAACTCTGTAATCGACAAATCTGCCATTTGACTGGTAAAGATGGATACCAGGTAGTCTGGTTTAGACGCCTTGGTGATATTTATAAGATCCTCAAGTGGCACACTTTGCCCCAGGTAAACGCATTTATGTCCCCTGGATTTAGCAAGGTAATTGGTGTACAAAAGGCCCATTTCGTGCAATTCTGCATTTGGAAGAAAAAAGAGAAAGGTTTTCGGATTTGCATGTTGCTCCGGAACAAGTTTATCAAGACCTGCAATGAGCTTCTGGCGAATGAGATTAGAAATGTAATGCTCCTGTGCAGGGCTTATGGCCCCTACCTGCCACATATTGCCGAGATGCTTTAAAAAAGGGAAAACAATTTTTTCGATGGTGTTTTCAAAACCCAGGCTCGCGATAGAATTATTAATGATAGACTCGAAAAGTTCTTCATTCATGTCGATTAAAGACATGTAAAGGTTTTCCACCTTATTGGTTTCCTTCAGATAATCGTTTAGAAACTTTTCTACCTCCTGGATAAGAAGTACATCGCTGAGCTTCGCAATATTCGAAATTTTATACCCGTTCTTGTTTAGAATGGAAATGTTAAGGATCTTACGAAGATCGGTATTATTATAGTAGCGGATGTTGGTGTCGGTCCGCTCCGGTTTAAGTATCTCATACCTTTGCTC
>CAZMHW010000005.1:26224-29135 GCA_964566105.1 uncultured Akkermansia sp. | reverse complement strand
CCTCAATCGTTTGAAAATACTAAGAAAATAGATAAGTCTGGGATTTAGTCATGGGGACAAAAAATTAATCCATTAGAGAAACCAATGAATCCTCTAAAATTAAATGTGCCCGCGGCGAGACTCGAACTTTCGAGGACACTTTGTTTTTCAGAACTTTCAAACCTTTTTGCCTTTCAGGGAATTGTTTGGTGTGTTTTAGGTATCTAGCACTTTGATTCTATAGATCGATATTACTTATTTTTCATTTCCTTCCGAACCAGGTGTTTGATCAAAAACTGCTCGTTATTTTGAGGTATCCGTAATATGGAAACTGTTGAATGCTGGAATAGTTCAATGTGTTTACAAAATCTCCTATTACTAATTTTTCAATTTTAAGCTCTATGCTACTCAATTTATGTAAAACGTAACTTAGACTTGCCGAGTAACCAAATTGAGAAGTTTTAATTGTAGTTTGAAAAGCATGTTTACCGCCTGCAATCATTTTCATTTTATCTGAAATCTGATAACCTATTTCAAGCATATTATTTATAGCGTTTGTGTAATTTAGACTGTCTTTAATATTGCTTTGATTGTATGCGTTCAGAGAGTTGAGTTGCCATTTTTTGTATTGATTAAACGAGTTAAGGGAGTAATTCTGTAGTTGATTCTGTTGATGCTCGTTTTTCAAGGTGTACACATTAGCCATCAGCGTGTTGGTAGAAATCAATTTCTTTCGTTTATACGTATATGTAATCACCGCTGTCTTAATATTACTCTTAATACCGAAATGTTGATCCAACAATATGTCTTTGGTGTTTTGTACTATTTCTGTGTAATTCAAAACAATATCCATTTTACGTTTAAAAAGCTTTAATTTAAATGAGTAAGTAAAATTTTCCAGTACAGTTTTATAACTGTGCAACTTTTTAAGATTGTCTTCATCACGCCTGTAATTGAATCCTACTTTTACAAGTTTTCCCAAAGGTTGTTCCAATTTAGATTCCCAACGTAGCACATCTGAACGCATAAAACCAACTCCAAAACTTTTAAAATAGGGTTCCACTACTCTGTAGAGAAAAGAAAATTTTGTATTCACTTTTGGTAAGACACCAAACAATTTACACTGATAGCTTTTACTCCAGTTTGTAGGTTGTTTAGTGGCAAACGATTCAGATTCACTATTAATTTTAGTATTTTCTACAATATAAGACTTAGCCACAGCTCCCTCAAAGTTTACAAATTTATAGATCCACCTTCCGTCTAATTCAAAAACATAATTCTTTTTTATTTCAGTACTGTAAGGACTGGTAGTTCCCTTACCAAATAAACCTCCTATACCAAGGTAGGTACCATTCTCTTTTCCAAATCCAATTTTTGCAGACCCTATGTTTTTTTCATCCGGGTTTTTGTTCCAGTCAAAAAAAGTAGAAAGGCCTTGTATTTGATTAAGTAGAGGATTAGCGGTACTTTGAACGGAGTAATTAATCACCGACTTTCCGTAACTCGCATTTACAAACAGATTTTTAGTGGAATACTTAGTATTTACACCCTTTATAGCCATCTGATTGATCATAAAAGTGGAATAATTCGGATAACACATTCCGACTTCCAGCTTTTTAAAACCCTCCAGAAGTTTTGAAAAGCCAGTCTGTGGAAAAGCAGAGCCTGGAGATACGTCTGACTCTGGAAACTCCACGATATTGATCTGCTTTTTATACAGAGTACTTAGCCTCTCAATCTCTCCCACTTGCTTTTGCAAATTCCGGATTTGTGCGGCGCTGGTATCGATACCTGCATAAGGACTTCTCAGGGAGTCTTCTGGAATCAGTTGTTTTCTGAGTGAATCGTTCAGAGGGATGTTTAAAGTATCTATTTTCAAAAACTTTAACGAGTCAGTTGGGAAGTCAGAAATAGCATTTGGTTGTATTTGGCTGACATTCGGATACTGAGGCAGACTGTTTTTATCCATTCTATATTTCTCCTGATTGGATTTTAGCATTTGGATTAGCGACAACTTCTGATTCAATTTTTGTTTTTCGTACTCTAGAGAATCCACTTTGTCACGCATCTTCCTTGATTTTTCCAAATAGCCACTATTTCTCATTTTTTGAAATTCTTCTACGTCAAAACCAATGGTATAATAATTGGTAAGACCTGAAATAGATTTTGGGTTCGCATAAAAATAATCTGCCTTCAACGGAATTTTCCCAAGTTTAATTTTAAAATCTCCATTCGATTTAAAAAGCCCTGCTGGAAGAGATGAAGAAGCCATGTAATACGGTATGGCCCCATAATCGAATTGATTAGAAAGCGAACCCTTTATAACGACAGTTTTAAATTCTTTTTTATTTTTGGAGTATTTGCTTTTAAGCCCATCTTTTAGATTTTTGTTCTTCTCAGCCATCAACATCTTTAAACTATCTCGGCTTCTCCTGTCTCTATTATGTTGCATCGTAGAGTCCTTCAAAAGAAAGCGATGCTTTAACTTTCCCCTCCATTGAGAACTATCCTTCAAAGCGTTTGTGTCACCACTTATTTCCTTTAGTGAATCCAGTTGCAACTGCTTCTTTCTGTCATAATCTTCCCTGTTCTTTTTATTAAGTTGATTGATCTTTGCAGTATCGATGTAATCCGGATAGGGATTCGATTTGGGAATCTGAGGGGTTTGCGCCTTGGAAAAAATAAAGCCACATAAAAAAAACAAGATGAGGATATGACGGCCTGAAATCAAAACTGTTTGGGTAAAATTATTTACCGAATGTAGTAATAATTTGAATTAGGTTGTTTCATTCCCGTCGGCAACAAAAAAGCTAATTACTGTATAAAACTACTTAATGTTGTTTATCATCTATTCGATCAATCGAAACCAAAATAGTTATAAATAAGAATTTATGGTCTAAAATGTAAGAGTCAAAACTACCAAAAAATCAAT
>CAZMHW010000005.1:22145-26214 GCA_964566105.1 uncultured Akkermansia sp. | reverse complement strand
AGCTCTGTTTTTTTATTTTTATAATTATTGCTTATTTATTTACATTCAGTTACCCATTCAAGTCTAATTCGTTTTAGGGTTAATACTTTTGTTTAAACCTGTCAGTCAAATTCAATTTTCACTCCACAAATTTAAACGAACCATTCAAAAAGTTAGACGAGTATTTCACAAACTTCGTCTAAATTTCACAAAACCACGGACATAAATTAGAATGAATTTGTATACATTCGAATTAAATCTGAGACCCAAAATCTTTTTTTAAGCATCAAGCCAAATCAATTATGAGTGTATTCACTGGTAAAAAACACATTGCAATTCTGCTATGCCTTGTGCTAATTACAATGTCCGAGCGATTTTATTCTCAGATGAGAATCATTTCGTCTTCCTTTTCAAGCTACAATGTGAGCCCCGAAAATCTCTGCAACGTAAACCTGTCGGGTGCGCCTGGAGAATTAACAGCTGTTCTTGAAGCGAAAATAATGAACATTCAAGGGGGTGAGTTAATTAAGGTTGTTAGTAGCCCCTTTACGTTAAAAAGCGGCGTTTACAATACTTCACAGCTTAACATCAAAATTCTCTCTACCCAATTTCAGAGCAGTGCGGTAAGTGAGTACGTGAAACTTTACCATCAGCTCCCATCCGGGAAATACAACTATGTGGTT
Source organism: uncultured Akkermansia sp. (assembly GCA_964566105.1). Classification (GTDB taxonomy): domain Bacteria; phylum Bacteroidota; class Bacteroidia; order B-17B0; family Aurantibacillaceae; genus Aurantibacillus. The sequence continues at coordinate 25,552 of CAZMHW010000005.1, read as the reverse complement.
ATTTTGAAGGCAAGTGATGGGTCCACTGATGAATTAAGTGAAGAAATCGAATCCGAAGCATCTTCCTTTCTTGCACTGGTAACTCCATCAGACAGGGACACCATTGAAAGTCTAAATCCATTATTAGTATGGACGCACAGGGAGTCCTTCAATTTAAATCAACAAGGGGAATACTACCGTTTAATGATTGCTGAAATTAAGACAGACCAAAGTGCAGAAGCAGCCCTGAGTGTGAACAGCCCTCTCTTTCAATTGAATTTTTTAACAAGACATGATATACTTTACCCCCTCGACGCTCCTAAACTACTACCTGGTGCAAAATACGCCTGGCAAGTGCAAAAAGTCATCAACGGAGTTATTACTAATAAAACGGAGGCCTGGGAATTTGTCATCGAACGCAAAAACGTTTCAGCTAACGTGAATTTCGTTGAGATCACTCAAAAGGTAAACACAACTCCCTATACTGTACAAGATGATAAAATTTTCTTTATGTTTCAGGAAGAGTATTTTTCTGGTGATAACAAGCTTGTGGTCGAAATACAAAACACGAAAGGATCCATCGTGTCAATTCCAAATAGTAGTTCATTGCAGGGCAAAAAGAACAGTCTGCGAAAGATGGAATCCAGCAGATATGAACTCGATTTAAATGATCTGGGTTTAAAAAGCGGCTACTATACTTTAAAAGTCATGAATGAAAAAAATCAAGTCTATCTATTAAATTTCTTCTACAACAATTTATGAAAAAAAATTCGGGAGGTTTCTATTTCGCATTTATCGCTCTTTTGGTTTCCCTGTCAACATTTTACATGTTTTTCAGAAACAACCATAAAATTGGTTTTGTTCTAATAAGTGATGTTTACAATGAATTTGATCTCAAAAAGGAAATGGAGACAAAATATAATGCCACCCGATCAGCCAGAAAGAAAATACTGGATAGCCTTCAAATTGATCTTTCCGTTTTATCCAATCGCCTTAAGAATAAAATTGAAAAGGAAGGTGACAAAGAATTGTTTGAAAGAAAGAGAATAGAATACAATCAAAAAGCACAACTTTTTGATGAAGATAATACAGCGGTGTCGCGTCAATTTGACGAACAAATAATTAAACAATTAAATCAATATATAGCCGATTTCGGAAAAGAAAAGAACTACGATATTATTTACGGGAATACTACGAATGGATCCATTATGTATGGAACCGACCAGTTAAATATTACCAAAGAGGTAACAAACTACATTAATGCGAAATACAAAGGAGCAAAATAAATGAATTTGTTTAGATACATAACATTAGTAAGTATCGTGTTTTTAATAAATAGTTGCGGTAAACAAAATGGCTTGGGCAACGATGACTATGACACACGCGTTCGAACCCTAAAAAGGGAAAGACCGATTCAATTTGAAAGTCCGGAGGCATTAATTGCGTATGTGGATGACAGTGAAAAAGGCTTTGTGAGAACAAAAGTAATTCGCGAAATAACGTATAGCGCCTGTTTAAAACCTCTTGACTACCTATTGGCGCAAAAAAGGATAAAGGAAAAAAATGATTCACTCAAAAAAGAAGATTTTGAAGATTTGCAGTATTTTGATCTTCGGATCAACATAACTGGTTTTGCTCAAGAATTCATAAAATTTGACTTAAATAGTTCTGATCAGTACAACGAACGCATTAACTATTGTGCTTTTAAAATGCAGAATGACATCGTACTTATTGATGGATTAGATACACTCAACTGTGTGCTTTATCATTTTGAAAGGGCGTTTGATGTAGTCCCTTACGGCCATTTTTTGCTTGGCTTTGAGGCTAATAGAAAAAAGAGCATCAGCACTAAAACACTCGTTTTTAACGATCACTTATTTAACAACGGGATGATCAAATTCACTTTTATGCCGGAATTAATGGTTAAAGAACCCATATTATTATAATGAATATGAAAAGGATTAAAATTTTTATCAAACGCAACATGAAAAATGGAATCAAACGGGGATTTTCATTTAATCTGGCATTGATACTTCTTTTTGAATGTGCATGGCCGACAACTTCGATGGCGCTTACCGGAGGTCCAAGTCAACCTGAAGTTCAAAGTTTTGAACCCATTGCCACGTCCGATATGGTTGATTTGTTTAGCGGAGACTTTTCGTACAACATTCCTCTCTTTGATATAGATGGGTACCCTATGAATATTAGTTATCACTCTGGTATTGGTATGGATCAGGAGGCTAGTTGGGTTGGCTTGGGTTGGAATATAAATCCTGGGGTGATCAACAGAAACATGAGAGGTATTCCAGACGACTTTAATGGTGATAAAATAACCAAGCAACAAAATGTAAAGAAAAATCAAACAATAGGAATTTCTTGTGGATTCAGCGGCGAATTGTTTGGATTGGATTTTGCGACTTTTAACGCAAGGCTTGGTATAAAGTATAATAACTATACTGGCATCGGGATGGAAAAATCCTTCAACGTTGCAATATCTGCGTCCAATAAATATGGTGGATCAGGAACCGTTAGTCTTGGTATAAATTCTAGTTCCGACGACGGGTTAACTTTGTCACCGTCTATTTCGCTTAGCCAAAGCACTAGTAAAACGGAACACAAAGGAACGTCATTGGGAATTTCCGTGGGAACATCTTTTAATTCGCGTGGAGGATTGACAGCACTGACAATCGCACCTGAGATAACTCAGAACATGAATAATTCAAAAAACAAAGAAGGTAAATCCGTTAACCATTCGGTATCAAAAGGATTGAGTGGGGCTAAGTTTAGTTTCATGCAGTCAACTTATTCTCCTAGTCTTGATTTTCCGATGGAGAATTTGTCTATCACTGCAAGCTTAAAATTCGGCGCTGAAGTCTATGGATTTGCTGGATCTCTCTCCCCAACAGCCTATTACAGCGAACAAGGACAGATAACCAAAACTATTTCTAGTCCTGCTTACGGCTATATGAATGCCCACAATGGTCAGTTTGATGACAAAGCGATGATGGATTTTAATCGTGAAAAAGACGGATCTTTTACTCCTTCAACCTATAACCTTCCTATTACTAACCTAACCTACGATATCTATTCTGTCTCAGGACAGGGAACGAGCGGCAGCTACAGGCCCTTCAGGAGTGATGTAGGACACGTTTTTGATGTTTCGTCCTATAGCACAAGTGACGGAGGTTCCGCTTCGGTTGAGATTGGTGCTGGGGGCATTTTCAAATTGGGTACCGACATTATTGTTAATTCCGCTTATTCTCATTCAGGTGATTGGTCGAGCTCCAGCGCTGCGCAAACAATTGCATTCCAGGGGAGTGGAAATTATCCGGCCTATGAACCTTACTATTTCAAGGAAGCGAACGAAAGGTCTGTAAATAGTGACGCCGCCTTTCTCACAAGATATGGTGGAACCGAAGCTGTGAGAC
>CAZMHW010000005.1:20493-22135 GCA_964566105.1 uncultured Akkermansia sp. | reverse complement strand
ACCTCAGTTAGATGGCGATGTGGAATTTGATGTTAAAACTACAGGTAACCTCGTAAATAAGAATGGTGGCGTTGTAAATGTCTCGAGTTCAAATTACCGTAAGGCCAGAGATAAGAGAAATCAGAGCATTATTACTCTAACCAACAAAGAAGTATATGATGGAATGGGTTTATTTGGAGGTACTGCTGGCAGTGGCTTGAAGAACAATTTTGTTCTGAATAATATTAACGCGGTCGGTCATCATATTGGACAGATCACTTCTTTGAATACAGATGGAAAACGTTATGTCTATGCGTTACCTGCCTACAATAAAGAACAGCAGGAAATGAATTTTGCTGTCGGAGAGCCGGTTGGTGGCGGCAGCGCGAGAACGGCTAACAATGGCTTAGTGAGTTACGCCGCTGGAGTTGATAATTCCAATGGAAATAAAATGGGCCTGGATAATTATTATAATAATACCATCATGCCAGCGTTCGCACATTCATACATGCTTTCAGCTGTGCTGTCGGCAGACTATGTGGATTTAACAGGAAATGGACCAACTGACGATGATCTGGGAAACTATACACTTTTTGAATACACGGACAATACCACCACGCAGGACTATCGCTGGCGTACTCCCGTACAAAGTGGAAAAGCCAAATTCAGTCAGGGTTTACTGGGAGATAAGAATGATGATAAGGGAAGTATTGTTTATGGAGCCAAACAATTATTCTATTTGAATAAAATCACAACCAAAAACCACGTCGCCGACTTTATTCTTTCGGCTCGTGATGACGGCAAAGGGGTTAACGGTGTGGACGGAGGAATCAACTCAAGTTCGTCTCAGTTAAAAATTGATAAAATTGTGCTTAAAATGAAGTCGAACAATAAAGTTATAAAAACGGCTAATTTTGTCTACGATTATTCCTTATGCCCGTCAACCCCAAACAGTGTTGCTGCTACACAAGGAAAGTTGACCTTGAAAAAAATATTTTTTACCTATCAGAATTCGGATAAGGGAGCATACAATGCCTATAATTTTACTTACGCAGGATTAAATCCTTCTTATGATCAAGAGGCCTATGACAGATGGGGTAATTATAAGGGAGTTAATCCATCAGCCATAAGTAGTGCCCCAATTCCAAAAGAGTATTTTCCATACACCAATCAATACGAGGCAAAAAATGTAACCGATGCAAACGCGGCAGCTTGGCACCTCACAAAAATTGAACTGCCCTCCGGTGGAGAAATCAACGTGGACTACGAAAGCGATGATTACGCCTTTGTACAAAATAAACAAGCCTCTCAAATGTATGTTTGGGATGATGGCTCGGGAGTTTCGCCAGGGCAAATAACAAATTTATCGACTGGATTCACTTTTAAATTTAAAATACCAACTGGAGCTTCAAATACAATAAAAATAGAAGACTTTTTACCAGAAAATAGAATGGTATTCTTCAAATTTAAAATGCGGATAAGAAATGCTCTACTGCCGGCTAACGATGTCTGGGACTACGTACCCGGATATGCCGAAGTAGATATGAATCCAGCTGCTACAAAAATTGTGGGTAACACAGGATATATTCACTTTGTTCCTGCAGCTAATATAAATGATAATACAGGTCCGTCCGTTTCTCCAATGGTGAAAGCTGCCATACAA
>CAZMHW010000005.1:0-20483 GCA_964566105.1 uncultured Akkermansia sp. | reverse complement strand
ATGGGCGTTTAAATACTTCCCGACAAATCTTCGATCAACCGAATGCCTCTTCCGGCATTGGAGAACAAATCATAAAGTCTTTGGTAAACTCGAGCTTTTTCAACAATATGGCGCAAGTAGTTGCTGGCCCTAATAACTATTTGTATCAACTTGGAAGAGGAACTGATGCTGATCTGACCTGCAGCTGGATTAAGTTAAAAAATGTAACCGGTTACAAATATGGCGGAGGTTCCAGGGTTAAAACAATAAAATTAAAAGACAATTTTAATAAAATGACGGGAGGCCCTTCTAATACTAATGCTGAGACTGATAGCGAATACGGACAAACATATGAATACAGAACTCTGAATAAAGGCCGATACATCTCATCAGGCGTTGCTGCATACGAACCACAGTTAGGAGGAGAAGAAAACTCATTCAAAGAACCCTTTTTTACAGAAACAAAAAGATTGCTGGCGCCTGATGACGAACATTATGTGGAAGCACCTTTTGGCGAATGCTTTTTTCCTTCTGCTAGTGTAGGTTACAGTGAAGTGAGAGTGCGGAACTACATCCCAAGCCTTCCTGCAAGTGCCACCTTGGTGCAACACGGTACAGGTTGTACGATAAACGAATTTTATACGGCGAAAGACTTTCCTACCATTACTGACAGAACCGAACTGGAATCCATACAACACAAAAGCGATCCGCTCAGTGTAGGGAACCTTCTTAGCGTGGAGACAAAAGACTATATGACCGCCTCGCAAGGTTTTTACGTAGAATTAAACGACATGCACGGCAAACCGAAATCCATTAAGACGGTGAACAACTATGGTCAGGAAATTGCAAGTACAGAATATTTTTACAAATCCGGCCCGTATGGCGCTGGGGCCAAGAGATTAAAGAATAACGTAACAGTGATTAAACCAACAGGAGGCGTTACGTCGGCTGAAGTAGGAGTGTTTTTTGATGCAGTTGGTGATTTAAGGGAACAAGGTACAGAGAGTGAAACAGATAATGTCAACATAAATGTGGATGCATTTGTGGTTATTATTCCTATTGTAGTGGTAGTGCCCATACCTACTTTTTCGTCGGACAAAACCCAGTTCAGGTCTGCCACAGTTACAAAAGTAGTGCAGCGTTTTGGAATTCTTGAAAAAACTATTACCAAAAAAGATGGTTCTTCCGTTACGAGTTCTGATCTGGCTTATGATTCGGAAACAGGCGAAGTATTGCTAACTCAAACGATAAACGGATTTAACGATCCGGAGTATAGTTTCAAATATCCAGCCTACTGGTACAATTCTTCAATGGGAGCAGCCTACAAAAATATCGGGTATCAGATTTCTGCCACTTTCAATGCAGGGCAAGCAACGCTTCCAGCAGGACAAAATTTATTTAGTCCTGGGGATGAACTAATGGTTATAGGCACTACGTCGTCTTACAAATTCTGGGTTACTAAATCACTTCAAAACAAAATTGAAGTGAAAGACGCAAATGGTGGTAATGCTCTGAGTGGAAACTTCACTATTAAAGTAATGCGTTCAGGTTATAGAAATATGCAAACTATGGATATGGCAAACATTTCCACCCTCGTAAATCCAATGAGCGGAGTGTCCAGCAATGTATACCAAAAAGTAATTTCAGCCAGCGCTATTGATTACGGTAATGCCTGGGGAACAAGTTGTGACTGTATTAATACCACTACAAACTATAATCCTTTTACAAATGGCACCGGCGGAAATTTCAGACCTTTACGTAATTTCCAATATTTAACTGATAGGAGCCAAACCAACGTTCAGGGAAATTCAAACATCAGGGTGGATGGTGTTTATACATCCTATACGCCCTTCTACAAAAATGTTGGCGGAAAATGGGTTCTGAATCCCGATGGATGGACTTTTGCAAGCTCAGTAACCGAATATAGTCCCTATGGGCAAGAGCTCGAAAACGTTGATGCGCTTGGAAGATACAGTGCTGCGAATTTTGGCTTCAACCAAAGTTTGGCAACGGCTGTTGGAGCTAATACACGTTACCGCGAATTAGGCTATCAAAGCTTTGAGGACGTAGCTGCAAATAATTGTTCGGATAACCACTTTAAGTTCGATAACGTTTCATCTTACCCCTACGCAAGCTACACTTCTGGCGGACATACTGGAAGGTATTGCCTCAAAATTCCCTATTTGGGTAGTGTGTCGCCTCCGGCTAATGCACAAATGTTAAAACTCGTGAGTAAGGAATGTGATAAGGAAGATGAATGCTCACTTCAGATTATGTATAATGCTACGACAAGTCGTTACGAGATTACCTCAGGACTGGCTCCCTACATTATAGATGTAGAAAAAGTAGCCGGTAGCGGTAACATTGTTATTTCGAGTGATGGACAATCATTTACTATAAACAACATAGCCGGATACAAATGCAAGATCATGGTGATTGATTCAAAAGGTTGTGTGGCAAATAAACTAATTCTTCCACCCTATACTAATTAATATGAAAAAACTAATAATCGTACTTCTTTTTTTGTGGTCTTTCGGCGTGCACGCTCAGAACAAGTCTGATTTGGATATGGTAAGTGCGACAAAATTGTCGAATAGAAAACAATTTAAAACAGTGATCCAGGGGAGCGACTACACCTATTTTCAGGATACATCGTATACACTTATTATAGTGGCTAGATTTAAAACTATCTCTAACGGTGATAAAGTCCGTTTAATGATCGGTCCAGACAAAGACATGAACAGTGTTTTTAGCAAGAGCATTCAGATTAAAACCCATGGCAGGGAAAATGAAACACTTTATGCGCACAGTGATGATGAGCAGAGTGTAGAGCTGGGAACAGTGCAACAGGGATTCCTTCAAGTATTTTTTTTCCTTCCCATCGATCAATTAAAAAACATCAAATGGTTAACTGCTTCCATTAAAAACGAATCGTATGAATCAGAAAAGAAATATTATGAGTTTAAGTAAAATAAACATCCTTTGCCTTTCAATTCTACTGAGTATTGCCGTTAAAGGACAAGTGATCAATCACGTTGTAACCGCAGCATCTTTGGGTAGCGCTAATTCTTTGGATGTGCTGTTGTTAACGGCTATGACCGAAAACGCTAATACTTCGAATCCTAATCCTGATATAACGATATTTTTGGACGCGCCGAGCTTGGTCCAAATTAGCTCACACCTACCTGTAGTAACACTAACACGCCCAGGCAAGCTAAAAATACTTACTAATAGTGATCCAAGTTTTCCATCGAATGTGCCTAAATACAATCCAGGTGTCACACAAGGGATAGATATGAATGCTTATGCGTTGCTACCTCAAAACTGTCCGGGTTTATGCAATTGGTGGTCACCTATGTATGGTCTGGCTATTTCGAATTGTGTCAGTGGCTCACTAGTAAAAGTCAATGGTATAAAATTCAATAATTTCAACAAGGTCATGAATAGTTACATGACTGGTCCGGGTGCAGCTTATCCATCGATGGTGGCGGCCTGGGGTTATTGTGCAGGCGGTCCTCCCTGCCTTGTGGCGGATAATTCAGATCAGGTTGAAATCAGTAATTGTAACTTTTACAATCACCTGGAAGGAATCCGATACAACAAAGTAGCTGATATGAAAATTCTTTACAATGACTTTTCAACGGATGTTTCGTATGGTTCGGTTTGCGGAGCGGGTAGTGCTTATCCAATCTTATATTTAGATAACACCACCAATAGTGTAGTATATAAATCTGAGATTGCATACAACAATATGATCGGTACCGCTGACTATGAAGGGGTGGGAATTACGCTAGACCCCTATCTTTTTAATAACCCTTCCGTTGATCAGAGTCTCTTGAATGTTGACGCAAAATTAGAGTTTAATATTCATAACAATACGGTAAAAAATTGTGCCAGGGGTTTTGAACAAATGTGTATGTTGCCTAACCGAACTACACCGGATGCGAGTTACAAAATTTCGCTGGTCTCAAATACGTTTGAAAATCCAATAAGTAATGTTGCTCTTGGCGCTCCATACAAACATTTCACGGTTTCCGGCAACACATTTAAGTTACGCAATTCAATTCCCTCAAGTTTAGGTGGTGGTGTCCCGGCCAATGGCAATTACCCCTATTATCTTGCCCTTGGCTCTTATAGCCTGCATACTTTTAGTGGAAACGCAGGGCCAAATATTGTTATGGTACCTTATAACAATGCATTTGGATTGGACATGGTTTATGCCGGTAATACACTGGGACTGGGGGTAAAAAACAATAATAGTTTTATTTACACGAATAACACTAATCCAGTTTACTCCTGGGATCCTTCTATTTATATCATTGGTGATTTCGGAACCAGCGCTAATTTTTCTACTTCGGGACTCAATTTCGTTAATATGAATCTCAATACTACATTTCAGGTAATTTCAGGGAAGTGGACAAATATAAGAGAAACTAAATTTAGCTTTAACGGAAAATACAATGGCTTTGCCACCTTGTATGATAACCCAATTGGACTATATAGTTTATGCTCTTCCATCTCTTCACCTCAAACTTACGTTTATGGAAATAATAACATCAGCGCACCCACTTTAAAAAGCGCGAGCGTTAAAAATAATGTTCTTAAAGTTTCCCTTGATCTAACAGGACCACAAATTATCCCTGCTAATGGAAATTATGTGCTTGAATTTTTCAAATCAAATCCTAAAGGCGAATTGACAACCCTAATAAATAAACAAACCGTCATGACTCTGACCGGTAACACGTATCTGTTTACAATTGTGCCTTTATCGGGGGTTACACTTGCTCCAGGTGACAGAATAGGCGTTACGCTTACTTCTCTGGGAAATAGCAATAATCCTACAAATCCCTCTCCGCTGGGAACAAGTAGCGTAAGCTATATCTATACGCAGCCCCCTTGTAGTGATTGTGTGAGTGACTTTGCACCCATTCCCGGAAAAGACTATTTAATAAGTTGTTGGGTGAGAGCAAACGTTCCCTATGCGACAACTTTTTCTGATTGGAGCTCTCTTACAATAAAATTCACAGCTTATTCCTCTACGAGTCCGTTAACGGTAATGGGCAGCCCTACTGTACTTTCTCCATCTGGTCCATTAATTGATAACTGGCAAAAGATAGAGGGAAAAGTCAGTGTGCCGTTAAACGCAGCTGCGGTTAAAGTGGAATTTGATCGGCCATATTACTATACAGAATGGTACGTGGATGACGTTCGGTTTCAACCAATAGATGCCAGTGTTAAAACATACGCGTATGATCCGGAAACACTTCGTTTAATGGCGGAATTAGATGAGCAGAATTACGCGACACTCTATGAATACGATGAAGAGGGTAAACTTGTGAGGGTAAAAAAGGAAACAGAAAGAGGAGTTATGACTATAAAAGAAAGTAGAAACAGTAAACCGGTAAAATAAATTGAAAAGACTAGTAAAATATAAAACACTATTACGACAGGCTCTTTTTCTGACTCCCACCTTATTTATTGCGGTGGCTTTTGCACCCATTCGTTTTTTTAGCGACTGGCAGGAAGTCAAATCAGATGTAGCGGCCGAAGAACTCATTAACCTTAACAAGCGTGTACTCAAAAATGAAAGTTACAGTTTTACTATAAATTACTCCAGCTTCAAAGAGTACTCTGACGTAAAGCCGTATGAAAGCCAATATGGTATTGCTATAAGAGATGGAATTCACCTTTATAGCAAAGTCCTGGGTGCTATAACTATTCAAAACAAACAGTTACGCATTGTTATCGACAGCGCCAAACATTTTATTAAAATTACCGATCCAATAAAAGGTCAAGAGCCTAATTTCAACATCAACGACTACATCAAAGTAATAGGTATTTGCAAGTCAGTTAAACGTAAAGAACTCGACAAAATCATTGCTTATCGCTTTGAGCCAAAATCGAGTCAAGGAATCGTTGCTCAGGAAATTTACCTTAACGATGAGTTTTTAGTGAAGAGTGTTATTTTTTACGCCAATAGACATGACATCAGAACTGGAAATGAAATAAATTCAGAAATGTTATATCCAAAGCTGGAAATTACGATTTCCAATTTCAAAAAAGTACAGAAAATAAACAAAACAACCTTTAGTACCGACGAAGTTCTGGCGCTTACTAAAAATGGAATTGTCTTAAAGGGCAAATATAGATCGTTTAAATATTTTGATGGACGCGTTAATAAATAATTTATGATGTTAAGTAAAATTAATCGCAACTGGCTTGTATCAATATTAATAAGCCTCACGGGTTTGGTGTATGGATATGATAAACCTATAACTATTGTAGCAACCCCCGCCTTGGAGAACTCTGGTGCCAACATTATTACTGTTGGTAACCCTAACGCCAAACAAACAGTACAGCTGCCGGCTCCTGTTCTCAACTCCAGCTACGATGTGCAGGTCACGGGAATGGTGAAGCTCATTGTTAAGACAAATCACCCACAGTATGTTGCGCCAAATACAGATACGGAGGTTAAACTCCAGATCAAAGGTTACGACGCCTCAGGAACCATTATTTATAGCGCTTTTAACTATTTAAAAGTTTATGATCTTCAAACAGCAAGTTATAAAGATCAAAATTACTACATTTTCAATTCTCAAACGCAGAGAATCTACAAAATAGAAACTGAAATCGTTCAGATAAAAGTAAATGGTTCTGTTGTACCTACCTTACCAAATAACATTTTGGTACAAAGCAGTATTGATTACATTAGATATTACTATTTTACCCCTAATACTCAAACAGGGCCGGATGTAAAAGGCAAGGATACCGACGGCGATTCCTTTGACGATATTCTTGAAATAACCTGGAGTCCGCTGGCGGGGGCAATTAGCTATGAATTGGAGTATACAGCGGTAAATGATTATGACTTAAGTTCAATAACTACTAATAAAGCCACCAGTTCACTTAATTTCGATTTCAGAACAAATAGCACGCATATTGTTACCGCTGGAAATTCTTACACAGTTCCCCTTATCTATGACCGAGGCTATTTTATTTGTAGGGTCAGAGCCTTTGGTAAAGATGTTCAAACGAGCACCCCATCATTAAGGCCCTACTATGGTATGTGGAGTTATACAGTCGATCAAAATACCATAGCCTCTTTTATTTCTGGCACGCCTACAAATCCTAAACCCTATTATCAGATTACAAGTCATTTTGAAAAAGACAAAAACTGGCAATACAATGCGACCTTTGCGGAAGAGGGAAAACACAAAGACGTCATCAATTACGCGGATGGTAGTTTAAGATCAAGGCAAACTATTACAAAAATAAACTCCGATAATACAACCATTGTCGGAGAAAGTTTATATGATTATACAGGCCGGGCATCTATTAACGTGTTGCCTGTGCCCCTACCAAAAATAACTTTGGCAAATTCTCAGCCTGGGCAACAATCTTTTCAATACAAACTCAATTTTAATTTAGCCTTCCCTGCTAATACCAGGTACACTAAAAATGATTTCGATTTGGATGATCCAAACAATAATCCATGTGTGCCGAGCATGAAACCTATGTCCACTAATTCAGGGGCATCCAGGTATTATTCGGCAAATAATGCGGATAAAGAAGATTTCCAGGCATTCGTTCCGGATGCGCAAAAATTTCCGTTTAGCCAGGTAGAATTTACTCCTGACAACACAGGTAGAATTAAGAAACAGGGAGGTGTTGGGCCGGATTTTCAAATTGGTAGTGGACACGAAACCAAATATTTTTATGGTACGCCTGAGCAGGTAGAGTTAGATCGTCTATTCGGATCTGAAGTGGGCTATGCTTCACACTACCAGAAAAACATGGTAATTGACGCGAACGGTCAGGTAAGTATCAGTTACATTAACATGGAGGGTAAAACTATTGCTACGAGCCTGGCTGGTAATGCCCCTCCTACTATGGTAACCATTCCTTCGCAAGCGGGCAATACTGTATTAAAGGCAGATATGTTTAACAAGGATGCTACCGGTAAGAGTCAAAGTAACGTGGTTAGCCCCGACGGAGACGCAATTGTTTTTACAAAATCGTTTTTAGTAACGAGCGCCAACTCCAACAATATTTTTGATTACAACATTACGATTGACAAATATCCCGATGCGGAAGGGTGTTTAAAACCAAATGTGTGTTTTCATTGCATTTACGACTTTGAATTTAAAATCACGGATGGGTGCGGGGCTGTGGTTTACAGCACAACTAATACGGGTAAACGCATTATAGGACGTTTTGTAATTAATGGAGCTGATACAGTTTTTAATACCACGTGTTATAATCCAAATCTGTACTCCTATCAGGAAATTACAAATAGCCCTCCTCTTACTTTGTCAGCCGGTGCCTATAACATTACAAAAACTTTGCGTATAAACAAAAATGCAAAAGAGTACTATTTGAAACAATACCTGGATCCAAACTATAATAATTGTGTTAAACCATTATCATATTTCGAAGGCTTGGAAGCAGCAAAACCAGATAATTCGGATTGCGCTGTTAGTTGCGCAAGCTGTTTTCTGAAAATAGGAAGTAAAGACGATTATGTGAGTAAAGGGAAGGGAACGGAGGAAGAATGGGATGCGAAAAATGAAGAGTGTCGTAACTTATGTTCTTATCCCAAATCGAGTTGCGAGGTAGGACTGAGTCAATTACTTGCCGACGTGTCTCCGAACGGTCAATATGGAGAATACAATAATCCTAACGATCCGTTATCGGTATTTAACCCCGCTAATTTGTTACCCCAAAATGTGGATATGTCTCAGGCTACAAGTATATTAAGTACTACCTATCCACAGATAACACCTAAAGCAAGCCCCGTGGCTTATTGGAAAAAACCCAAATACTACAAAAATAACTCCGCTAATTATTACACCAGCGCAGGCCTTGTTGCCAAGATTAAACTCACTAAAATTCCTGGGTCCCCGAATCCGGGCAACTATAGTTACGCTGTGGACAATATAGGTCTGGTTACTCCAGGAACAAATCCGGGGGAATATTTTACCTCACCCAAGAATCTAACTAATCTTTCTGATTTTATTTCGAATTGGCAGCCCAGTTTCGCTAAATCTCTGGTAATGTATCATCCGGAGTATTGTTATTATCAGGATTGTATAGATAAGTTTGGGGTTAAAGGTTCTGGCGATACAATTACCAGTAACGATTATGACTCCAAATTACTTTACACTAAAACCTTTCAAAGCGCTGTCTTAAAAGGGCTGCTTAAACCGAATCCAAGTTATGCCGGGGGGTATTTACTGGACCTCAGTCATGATCCGGCCAATAAACCAAACTACTATGGAGCCTCCTTTAGTAATAGCACACCAATGATTGTAAAATATAATTCTTATTATACAACAAACAGCAACTCCCTTCCTCTGCACGAATATGTTTCATACAGTCTTAAGTGCGCCACACAATTTGGATCAAATATGACTACCAATATTCCTTGTATTAATTTTGGAAATTCGGTTAATGCCGCTATGCAAGATAAGGAATGGAATATGCTAAAAGCTATCTATTTCAGTGAAAAACAAAAGATGTTGTACCAGTATTCTAACGATAAGCGTTTACAGGCAGGATCAAGTTGCACGTATTATAATGCGTGTATAGGCAACGCCAATTTTGACGGCTATAGCACTCCAATGATAAAGTACAATTCCAGCAATGTTGCTTTATCCACTTCCAAATATTTTGTTAAAGACCAACCTTGTAACCAGGTAATGAAAGATCTGTATGCTAAAAAGACCAAACGTTTTGGTTTAACTACAACAGATAAAGAACTACCGGATGAAAATGAAATGGCTTACCAAACATTTATTGAAACAGGACTGTGCCCTAATGCAGTTGATCTGCAAAGTTTAATGAATGGTCTCGCTGCAAATGGAAAATTTGCAGCACCTTCTGAAGCCCTTCAGGGCTACCAGCAATTAACGCTTAATTTTTATAACTATATTAATAATGTAACCCCTGCTCCAAATCCTTACGTGAGCTATTTGTGGAAAGCAACAACTCCTTCCGGAAATCTAAACATAAATTTTACCAAAGCTTCGAATAACACAGTTGCTAAATACTTTACTTTGACCAATCCCTCAAGTGGTATTGTCTGGGCAAACGTACAGAGTGTTACTCAATTTCAGGTTACAGGAACTTCGGGTCCGAACTGGACTTTCTCTTGCGTAGTAAAGGAGCTCGTTGGAACAACCTTGGTTTCAAAAACAGTCAATGGTTTAACAGATATTAAATTAGACGGCTGTATGTTTAAAGATGTCTGTAAACCTAACGATCTTGCCAAAGAGCTTTTAAGTTTAATGAGCTCTTTAAAAGGTAACAATCTGATGCAGACCACGCAGTTACTGGGAGCTCCGGGATCAGGAATTTACGGATCATATCTTCTGAAAACTCAGCAATTAGTTGGACAAACCGCTGTAACTCCGCCTGCTTTAACCTGGAAATATGTAGCGGGTACCAGTTGGTCCTACGAAATTTCTGATAACACAACGCCTACCTGCAAGCTACGCATCAACCTGCTAACTCTCGGAGGAGCTCCTATTACAGCTCAATTGCTTTCAAACATTACTGCGTTCAAGAAAATAAAAAGCGATTACCAGAATCAATTTACCATGGAGGCCTATAATGCCACTTATGGTTTGATTGGAATTGTAAAAGGAGAAGTGTTTAAAATCTGTAATGGGCAAACCACCCCAATTGCTATGGGCAATTGCGACAAACCAGAACCTTTGTCTTGTCGCACAGAATTTCACCAAAACAGGAAGGAGCTTGAAGCTTTATTGAAAGATATTATTACAGCTCAAAAGTATACTCCGGTTATCGCCTCTAACGCAAGCAATGTATTAAATAACTTTAATTTATCCAGCAGTATGATCGCCAATTTTACTCCTTTGGCAAGCAGTATTCCGGTTAATAAGTTTTCAGTCATCAATAATTTTTATAAATCAATTGGTTTTGACACCCCTTCTACTACCGGTCTTCCAAACGACAGCATGGGCTTTGTGCTAAAATCTCCTTGTATTACTCCATCAGGAGGCGGAGGGGGTACTGGGGACCCTACTGGAAAAACAGTAGGTGGAAGTTCTGGTTCAGAGACCAATGGAACCGGAGGTGGCGGTCCTCCTGTTGACGTTCCATGCCCTGAAACTATTTACTGTAAGGTCTGGGTTAAAACGAATAACAAAACAGCAACGAGTGGCGCCACATTTGCTAATATCATTAAGTTTAAAAAACTGGTGGGTTATGGTAATACCAACAATAACAACTACAATGATTTTTATGTGCTTGTTGATTATATGATAAATAGCACCGTTGTGTCTGATACTTTGTTCGGTAGTTCGTGCTACGGACTTCAAAACTGCAGTCCATGTGCGACCGGTGATTGTTGTGGTCAATCACCTGCCAGCTACTCGGCGCGTTTCTCTAATCCAAGCGAAAAAAATGACGTTTACGAACAAGAAGCTCTCAGAAGGGGGCTTGCTAAAGTTGATAATACTGTAAGACAATATTCCACCTATGTTGAAAAACTATCTGGACTGAACTCTAAAATGGGATGGACCCCCGATAATGGAAATTATATAGCACCTGTAACTTATATTGAAATGAGTAAAAAATCTTTTTTTACTGTTCTTGAAAAATACACGCATTTTGTTGAGGCATTCAATCCAGCCATTGACGATGTTAGTTATCTTAATAGTATTTCTTCCTATGTAAGTGATTTTGGTTTTTATGCCAACCCAGTTAAAAGTTACAAGCGTTACACAAACGCACTTACTTATTATAACTCAACAGCCAGAGAGGAGGATAAACTGACAGCTATTGAAGAATTAAGTTACTATAAGCAGAAATACTCTGACATTACAAGTTCTTACCTGGATTACTTATCGGACTCGAAAAGTTCGGGTAATTTACCAAAATCCTTACAAGAATTTGCTGCCGCTCCTGGCGGTGGTGATCCTCCACCAATGGTTGACTGTAGCGATATTTATGACGAGTATGTTATCGCTTACAATAATTTCATTCTTAATTACAAAGGGCCCAGGGACAATATCCCACCTTTTTATACATACCAACAATTTATCGATTTTAATTATTGCTGCCCTCAAAACGGCTCACCTCAGTTTCATGACTATGTAAATGTTTTTGGAAGCCCATTTACATTCCCGGGACAGATCAGCTATCTTGAACCCTGTGATGATACAAATCCCACTGAAACAGAGTGTGCGGATCTCTATATAAGTTATTTGCAACAAATTACCGCTTACAATAACTCAACATATGCCATCGAACATAACTCCTACATTAATATAAATCTTTTTGTAAGCAGTTCTAGCTTTTATCAACAAGGCTATTGTAAGTGCTTAAATAAATACCTTACGTATTTGAGTAAATATATTAATGAACCGTCTGGGTCTGTTCTAAATACACCGGTAACCATTAAGAATTTTCAGGGGTGTAATTCTAGCCAATCCACTAACTATTGTGAAGATATCTATAACGACTATATTAACACAATGACCAATTTTGGAGATTGGTTGGCGCACCATCCCTTACCTACAGTAACTCTTCCTGTGATGTACGATATATCACAATTTACATATGATAATTTATGTTATTGCGCGCCAGCATTCCTGTCTTTTCTTAACGCCGTTATGAGTGGCGCGATCACAGATGAAGTTTATATTGCTGCACATATGGATATTCATCAGTTCTGTAACCAACAGGCGGTTGTGCCATGCCCACCTTCTACTGGAAATTCCTTTGAAGGGGCGGAATCGCCCTTACTAGGACCTTCTCAGGATCCGTGTGATAAATTTAAGCAGGATAAAATTAAAGCAAACGCTGCTTCCGCTTATGCCGCCTATTTACTTAAACTTTCGGAAGAATTCCTTAATAATTACACCGAACATTGTATGACGGCTGTTGAAACCATGGAACGGCAATACGACGACAGAGAATTCCACTATACACTATATTACTATGATCAGGCCGGAAATCTCATCCGGACCATTCCACCAGAAGGTATTGATGCTGTTCACTATGCCAGCATTAAGTACCATACAGATCCTAATGCCGTAAAAGCAAAAAACGATCGTGCCTACAAAACAAAAACACTGTTTACTAAACACAGGTTGGCTACAACTTATGCCTACAATAGTTTAAATCAATTGTCTAAACAAAAAACACCAGATCACGATGGTTTGACCTCACTTTCCTATGTGTTTAATTACGGATTGGATACAGCTATGAAAATATCCACTTCGCAATTTCCGGATCCAGCTAAAGGTTTTGTGGCAGGTAATGAAAGTTTAACAGATCCTTATTTTTCTACGACACTCACCAGAGGTAAACTTTTCGAAAGCAATGACGGTAGCCTATCCTGGAAACCTGTAAACAACATAATTGGAACCGATCTTAAAAAAGTGCAATTTGTTTCTACAACTTCTGGTGGAAACTATGGTTTTGCCGTGGGAAGTAATGGAGCTTTTATGGTGTCGATTGATGGAGGAATTAACTGGGACTATTTCCCTATACATAAATACACCAACGGAAGCAACCTGAACGACCTTGTATTTGCCGTGGATGCCAGTCAAAACATAAAAGGGATGATCGTTGGAGATAACGGCACCGCACTTGCGGTTAACATTGCTTTTAACGGATCGGGGCCTGTGATTAATGCATTACCAACTGTTGTGAACTTCCCTGCATTGGGAAGCAATGACAACGTGACGGACGTCGCGTTTAACTCCAATTTTACGACTCCACTATTTTTTATTACTGTTCTGAACAAAACCAACAATACCTCTAAAATATTTTCCGGAGATGGAAGTACAAATACTTCAGGATTTTGGTTTGACATTACTGCCACTCAGTTGAGCAATCTCACTAAAGTAAGACAACTGAAGGCAACAGCAAATTACTATGCAGGTGGCGAAGATGGACATTTGATCAAATCTACCAACGGTACTAACTGGAATCTGATAGAAACTAATACCGCCCTAAAGTTTCTGGATCTTTATTTTGCCAACGCTAACGATGCTGTGGCGATACTGGAAGATGCTTCGGGTTTTGGAAGTCTTTATAAATCGAATGATGGCGGCGCCAACTGGATGCTTTTAGATCAGGGCAGCAGTACTAAAAACTATAGGAATCTGAGTCCTTATGTGAACTACGCAAACTTAAATCAAATCGACAAATTAGTTGCAACTGGGCCAAATGGTCTCATAAAACGCGTCACCATAAATTATACCACTCCGGGCAGCGTATTCTCCGGATTTATTAGCACAGACATTAATCCTTCCAATAGTCCATCTCAGATAAATGACGTCTGCGTTGTGCCATATAATGTAGTGGGGTCCGCCTACCAACAATTTGCACTTGCCGCCGGCGACAACGGCCAACTCTATTATTGCCTGGATTTTAATCAGAATGTTCCGGTATGGAATCCGATCAATGTCGCCTTTCCTGCCGTTAATTTCAAAAAGGTTCTATTTAATATTCAAAATCCAAATAGTGCCGCACCTTCTATTGATGGACTACTAATTGACAACAATGGAGTCCTCTATAATTTTACCTGTAGCAATTTTCTTACTATGCAGGCGGTTACTCCTGTTGCTCCCGTATTTGTGACAGCGGTTAAAACCAATGTGGCAGCCAATGACATTTTTAATGACATGGTGTACGATTGGAATAGTTCCACCAATATTTATGGATCTGCCTATCTGATCGGAAGAAATACGGTAAGCAATGCGTTTAAATTCTCAAACCTGCCACTTCAGTCCGTAACTACACAAGCTCCAAACGTTTTTGCGAATACTGGTTCTTCGACACAAAACTTTAATAGTCTGCTGGTTAATTCAACAAGTACAGGTAACCATGTTGTGCTGGCTGTAAATACTACAGGCAATATTATTAAGGGAGCAACTGCAAATATAAACTCTAATGCAAATAACCTAACACTTACTGATCTGAGTTTAAATATTCAGCCAGGTAAGATCAATGAAATTGTTTGTAGCAGTAGTAAGGTTGCTGTAGTGGGGAACGATGGTTATTTTGCCGAAAAGCAAATCACCGCCGGAAGTTTTTTCTCTGTGAAACGCAGTACAACATCTAGCGACTTTACTTCTTTAAAATATCTGACTGTATTTGGAGGAGATATTTATTTATTCTCTACGCAGCAGGGAGAGGTTGGAATTATAAATTCAGTACCGGCTAATAACTTGCTGACGTATCTTCCAAATCAAATCTCTTCGTCTTCCATAAACGATATAAACTTTAAAACAATTTTAGGATCAACGGAAATATATGCAGCAGGTGATAACGGTGGTATTTTTTATTCTACCGGAAGTTTGGGTTCTCCTTACACACAAGTACCTGTTTCAAGTTCCGAGAATTTTAACACGGTAGCTTTCTTTCCTTCAGCCACGAATAATAATGCTTTGGTTATTGGCAATACTTCTGTTGCTTTCGAACTGAATGGATTAAGTGCTATGAGTAACAAAAACTGGTACACAAATGAAATTACTAAATTGCACTTTACTGATCCTAATAATGGCTACTTTGTGGGTAAACAAGGTTTGATACGACATACGCAAGACGGAGGACTCAGCTGGAAAAGTATTGCACCTTATCTTAATTCAGGAAACTCCAATTTGCCCCCTGATCTGTACGGGGTTTACACAGTAGATGTAGATGCAGCTATTATCGCTGGCTCACACAATTACCTGGCTAATTGTGCCAACCTTACACCCGGCGCACCTTTACTGGCTCTTACCACTAACGTAGCCCAGGAGCAATGGAACGACATAGATTTGTCTAACAACACCGAGGAATTTGTGGTTGGAACCAAATACAGCAATAGTACTTATAAAGCGGCCAAACTGAGCTTAACAAATAATCAGGTAAGCGCTACGCAACTGGTAACAGCTGCTAGCAGTGGTTCTTCAGGTTTCAGGGCTGTATACACTTTTAAAAACTCTTCCCCTCTTAAATTTATTGCTGTGGGAGAATCGCGCAGCTTTAAAATATACAATCACAGCACACAGGCATTTGAGAATCTTACGTTCACCGGCCCTACACCTCTAACCACCCTATTTGGTGCCAGCGATAGAATCAACGACGTTGTCTTCACCGACAACTCTAACGGATATCTGGTAGGTGTTAATACCAAATTCGTGAACATTTCCGTGGATCATTCCACTTACAACGTAAAATTAACGGATGAGCTCACCTCTGCAACAACACCTTTTGTCAGTACCTCCGAAATTAATACCATCGGACTCATTGGCGGTCCCGATGGCTTCCTCGGTGGCTATCTGGGCAACGGTTCTCCTCCATTTAGCAAATACGCCTGGAAATACACCCACCAAACTGGTGGAGAAACCAGTTCACAATTCTGGTACGACCGCCTGGGTCGCATGGTTCTTTCGCAAAACAGCAAACAGGCCAACAAAGTGCCTAAAGCATACAGTTACACTTTGTACGATGCTTTGGGTCGGATTATGGAAGTTGGAGAAAAGGCAGAAAACACAACCAGTACAAATGTGTTTAAGGGTATTTTTGGTGTATATATCAATAATTATTTAAACATGAAGGCTATTAACGACAATAAATTAACAGCCTGGATTAACGATGCCACCGGTGCCCGTACGGAGGTAACGCATACTTACTACGATAATGTTGCCTTTGGTATAGCTAACGGCTGTTCTTTGCCAAACTCCTTCCCTCAGAACAATTTACGCAAAAGGGTGGCTTCGGTAACTTACGAGGATAGTTACGATGGCCTACCATGCACCTACGAAAACGCCACACATTACAGCTATGATATTCATGGCAACGTAAGCAGTTTACTGCAGGATAACCAAAAACTGGCAACGCCTTCCAACAACCCACTAGCGGGGCAGCGCTATAAACGTACCGATTACGATTACGACCTTATTAGTGGCAAAGTAAACCAGGTAAGTTATCAAAAAGGGGAGATCGATTGTTTTTACCACCGCTACGAATACGACGATGATAACCGTATTACCAGGGTAAGTACCAGCCGGGACGGCTCTGTGTGGGAAAACGATGCCAAATATTTTTATTACCGTCATGGACCTCTGGCCAGAACAGAACTGGGACAGGATAAAGTTCAGGGAATCGATTATGCGTATACCCTGCAGGGTTGGATAAAAGGAACCAACAGTAATGCGCTCGATCCTAATAAAGACATGGGTAAAGACGGCGGACCAACCACCATCAATGCCGTAAACAACAAAAATCATTGGTTTGGGCGTGACGCTGGTGGATTTACTTTGGGTTATTACATGGGCGACTACGCTCCTATCGACGCAACTGCCTGGACAAGCACCAACCGTTTTGAAATGCAAACTCCAATGGCCAGTGACCTGATGACTAATAGAAGTAACCTCTACAATGGAAACATCGCGCACATGGTCACCTCCCTCTCTATGCCTTACATGGCTGGCCCTAACTCCGCGCAGCAGGCCATGCCACAGGCAAGCGCCTATAAATACGATCAGTTGAACCGGATCTCGCAGGCATTGAGTTTTGATAATTTTGACGCGGCACTGAATACCTGGAAAACCGGTGGCAGTATTAGCAACAAATACAGAAATGATTTTGTGTACGATGCCAATGGCAACATTAGCTCGCAGCAAAAATATGATATGAGTGGATTACAATTTGACAACCTTACTTATCGATACGATAAGGACGCCAGTAATTTTCTAAAAAGTAATAAACTTTATCATGTAAACGACGGCATAAGTGCCAGCGCCCAGGTGGGTGACATTGAAGACGAAGGTGTATTTAGCACTGCAGCCAATGGCAATTATGCTTACGATGAAATAGGGAATTTGAAAAAAGACCTTTCTGAAGATATCGTGAGTATCAAGTGGAACCTGATGGGTAAGATCAAAGAAATTAACCGCAGCCCCGGAAGCCCTAAAAAAGATTTGAAATTTGATTACGACGCTCAGGGAAATCGGATTGCCAAACACCTTTACAATGGTAGCACCTGGGTGAGTAGCACCTACTACAGCCGGGATGCCCAGGGAAATGTGATGAGCACGTATATCAACGACTTTAACGTAACCTGTGCAAATTGTTTGAGTTACCGGGCCATTGAATACCCACTCTACGGCAGCAGCCGCTTTGGAATGGATAAACACGAAAGAGAATTAATAGGCACCGTAAATAATTTTAGTTTTTATAATTTTGACCGCTATGTGGGTAAAAAACAGTTTGAAATATCCAATCATTTGGGTAATATTAATGCAGTGGTGACCGACAAAAAATACCGTTATCCGGACGGTACAAATACGAATGTGGATTATTTCCTTGTGGATGTTATTGCCACTAACGATTACTATCCATTTGGCGATCCAATGAGTGGCAGGGACTTTGTAACAGCGGATTACCGTTACGGCTTTAACGGCAAGGAGAAGGATGATGAGGTGAAGGGTAATGGGAATAGTTTAGATTTTGGGGCTAGAATTTACGACCCTAGACTAGGCAAATGGTTTAGTTTAGATCCGCTGCAAACCAAGTATCCTTATCTTAGCCCATATAATTTTGTGGCAAACAGTCCAATGATATTTATTGACCCAGATGGAAAAAAAATCGTGATAACACATCGTGATCAAAAAGGAAAAGTAATTTCAATGACAATATATAAAGGTGGTAAGTTGTTCAATACAGATGGCTCAGAATATAAAGGGAAGGATGCGTATGTGTTAAAAGTTGCTAGTTACTTGGATAAATTGAAAGATACTGATGAGAGAGTCAAGCAAGTTGTAGGTGATTTAGACGTTTCAAGTAAACGACATGAAATCACAAACGTGGACCCTAATCCTCCAACTAAAGCTCCTGCTAATGGAGCTTATAATAGGAGAGACTTAGAAGAGGGGAAAGAAACAGGTGGTTCCGTGACTAAAATAGATTTCGACAAGGACAATAAAACTGCTGACGCTTCTGATGAGGAAAAGCTGGCGCATGAATTAAAACATGGTTGGAACAAAGACAATGGAATCAACCATGCTCAGGATAAACCCTCGGGTAATGGAAAAACTTCTTTAGAAGAAGTTGATGCTGTAAATTTTGGAAACATTGTCAGGGAAAAAGAAGGTAAGGCCGCAAGAGATGAATATGGTGGTGACTGCATTGACCCTAAGGATCTAAAAACGCCGAGTACGTATGAATTAAAACCTAAAAAGAAATAAGATTTATCGGGCATTCGTGTTCTTAAATATGAGTAAATTTTTAATAACGGTGTTGTTTTTTTTTCTGATGTGTTCTTGCAACTCAAGAATTTTCGATAAACGGAAAACTAAGTTTAGTAGGGAAATTGCAAACTCTATTGAGCAAGAATACCCTCAGGTTTATATTGTAGTTCCAGTTGATGATGATTCAAATACGAGTCAAGAAATGGTTTTAACTTCTAATCAGCTTTATTATTATTATAAGGAGGTGGATACAAACGTGTCACGAAAAACATTTGCTCAGGAATTAAACAGAATTTTGACTAAAAATCAAACTATCAAAGTCGTCCCTGAAATTTCAAATATCAAATTAAAGAACTGTAAAATAAGTAAAGAGAACTGTGTGTCTAATTTGAAGCTTGATGAGCTGATATGCAAGTATTTTGAACCTAATGGATACTTTAAAAAAAGTATAGATAGTGAGACATTTAAATGTGTAGTTTATTCAATTTTCAAAAGAAAACTTTTTATTACCCAAGACGATTTTTCAGGGTATTATTACATCGAAAATTCGAGGAAGGTAAAAAAAATGCTCTCTAAATGCGAGTGTACGGCTAATTAAGAATTAACTTAAAATTATGAAATGCGTTTAGACATTTCGAACTGTAAATTCTATTTTTTTAGGTTAGTTCTTTTAATATCCAAACAATCATATCACGAGTCAATGAATTTCCCAAAGCCATAAATCTATTGGATAATGTAATCACATCCAAATACTCCTTTGTCAGAGTTTTAACAAAATCACAGAGTGTAGCATTATTCATGTTATTTTTCAAATGAACTAAGCGAAAAATAGTGCTAACAAATACAGCATATCAAACAAATTTGTTAACTAAAAATTCACTAAATAACGGTAAAATTTACTAAATTTGCTTGTATAAGTATCCCATATTTGCCCAACACCCACAACCACTAAAATTTGTTAACCCTTATTTTTCTGCTCCCATGAAAAGGTATTTAGTTTTAGTTTTTTTTCTGAATTTTATTTTTTTCGGTAGATCACAAAACTTCCAGTGGGCCAAGTCTATTGGAGGTGTTAATCAGGACGCGGCCAATTCCGTTGCCCTCGATGCAGCGGGTAATGTGTATGTTACCGGGTATTTTCAAGGAACCGTAGATTTTGATCCGGGAGCCGGTGTCCAAAATGCAGTGTCAACCAGCAGTTATAATCCGGACGCATTTATTTTGAAACTGGATGCGCAAGGCAATTTTCTTTGGGTAAAACAAGTAGGTGGAGGATTTCCGGATCAGGGG